>CAZBKX010000168.1:0-6245 GCA_964492535.1 uncultured Rhodoferax sp.
GCCACCCCGCCCGCCGCAATTGCAGCCTTGGGGCGGTTGAGCACCGCCTGCAAACTGGAGCGGTACCCAGCTTTGAGCCAGGCCACGACCCGGGTGTCGCCATGGTCCAGGTTCTTCATGTGAGGCAAGAGGTAGAACGCCAGCACGGGCGTCACGGTCACCGACACCAGCAGGGACGCCAGCGTGGACACGATGAACGCGACCCCCAGCGGCACAAACAGGCGCCCTTCAATGCCCGGCAGGGCAAACAAGGGCAAGAACACCAGCACGATGATGGCTGTGGCGTACAGAATGCCCGAGCGCACCTCCATGGAGGCCATTTTGACAATCTCGATGGGATGCAGGCGCTTGTGGGGATGCTTCTGGCGGTCGATTTTCAGGCGTCGCATGACGTTCTCGACGTCCACCACCGCGTCATCGACCAAGCCTCCAATCGCAATGGCCAGGCCCCCCAGCGTCATGGTGTTGATGGACAAGCCAAAGTATTTAAAAACCAGACCGGTGATGAAGATCGACACCGGAATGGCGGTCAACGCAATGAGCGTGGGCCGCAGGGTGCCCAGAAACACAAACAGGATGACTGCCACAAACACCGATGCCCCAATCAGCTTGCCCTGGAGCGTGGTGACAGACGCTTCAATGAAGCTGGCCTGGCGGAAGGTGACGCGAGGCGCCTCCATGCCTGCGGGCAAAGACTTCGTCAAATCGCCCAGCGCCGCCTCAATGGTGCGTGTCAGGGTGATGGTGTCCGCCGTGGGTTGTTTTTGTATACCCAGAATGACTGCAGGCTTGCCCTCAAACCCGGCATCGCCCCGCTTGATGGCGGGCGCAAAGGTCACGTCTGCTACCTGCCTGAGCAACACGGCCTGGTTATTTCTGGCGGTCAGCGCCAGATTTTTAAGGTCGTCGAGCCTGGAGGTTCGCCCCAGGTTGCGGATCAGGTACTCCCGACCGTTGAGCTCCAGAAAGCCGCCCGACGTGTTGGAAGAAAACCCTTTCAATGCGGTCGAGAGCTGATCATGGGTAATGCCCAGTTCTGCCATGCGCACCGTGTTGGGCTGCACCTGGAACTGGCGCACCTCACCACCAATGGGGATGACCTGCGCCACACCCGCAATGGCCATCAGACGCGGCCGCAACACCCAGTCCGCGTACTCCCGCACGGCCATCGGCGACAGCTTCTCCACATCAATCGGAATAGCCACCTGCATGATTTCACCCATGATGGAGCTGATCGGCCCCATGCGGGGAATCACACCGGCGGGCAAGCCCTCCTCCATGGAAGACAAGCGCTCGGACACCATTTGCCGGGCCCGGAATATTTCCGTGCTCCAGTCGAAGGTGACATAGATAAAGGACAAGCCTGCGCTGGAAACCGAGCGCACGCTCTCCACCCCGGGCAGCCCATTCATCGTGGTCTCCAGCGGGAAGGTGATGAGTTGCTCCACCTCCTCGGCCGCCATGCCACCGGCCTCCGTCATGATCGTAACGGTGGGTTTATTGAGATCAGGAAACACATCCACCGGCGTGCGCGACAAAGTGAAGGCACCATAAGCCATCAACACCGCGCTGGCGATCAACACCAGCAGCCGATTGGACAGGCTGTTTTCGAGTAGCCACTTGAACATAGCGGCTCCTTCAGCGAACTTGATTGATGAGTGTGGCGCCTTGCGTCACCACACGCTCACCCGCTGTCACCCCCGAGGTGACCGCCACTGATGTGCCGTCCAGGGGCTCGAACGTGACGACCCGCGACTCAAAGCGCTCGGGCGCGGCCTTGACCCACACAATGGTTTGGTTGGCCGGATTCCTCAGCAGCGAAGCAACGGGCACTTGCACCCCCTTGATGCGCTCGCTGGACTGCACGACGACCTTGACGGTTTGCCCCAAGGCAAGCTGCCCCAGCGCCTGCGAATCGCCCTTGAACATCAAAGGCAACGCCTGGTCGCGCAAGCTCTTGGCACCGCCCATGAATGTCAATGGAACACGCTGGGTCCCCAAAGCCAGTGTGGCGCCTGCGATGCGTTGAGCCTGCGCCGTGTCATACGCCAAGGCTTCGATGCGAAATCGATTGGGATCCACGACCTCGAATACCAGTTCTCTGGCGTCAACCACCTGGCCCGCCACCGCATGGGCAGACGCGATCACGCCGGAAACCGGCGCGACCAGCGCATCCCGATTGGAGAGGCCGGCACCTACCGCATTCAGGCGCCCGGTCAAGCTGAGCAACTCACTCTCGGCCGCTTCAATGTCTTTGCGGGGAACCGTATCCGCCAGCTCCTTCAAGCGCGCCACGCGCTTTTCAGCAAGCGAACGCGCCGCGCGCAACTCGGCTTGCTGAGACACCTGGTTAGACCGCTCAATGGCACCCGTGGTGGGCACCACAAAGGCCAGCACCTCGCCTTTGCGAACCTGCTGGCCCACACCCGGGAGTCCCTTGGGGCCACCTTCGAGCCGACCTGCCAGCGCCGCCTGAACCTTGCCACCGGCGTTGGGGTCCATGACCACCTTGCCGGTCAGCTCAAACGCTTTGGCCAGTTCAGCCTCAACCAGCGGCAAGGTGCGCACGGTGAGTTGCCGCTGGGCGGGCTTGGGCAAAAAGACGCTGCCATCGGGTTGGCGTTTGGGGCCATTGCCGCTGGCGGCAGGGGGTGCGTCGCCATGGTCGTGGCCTTCGCCAGCGTTCGCACTCAAGGGCGCAGCCATAACCAGTGCCAACACCATGGGCAGCCAGGCTGAAGTCAAGTTGTGATGTTTCATGCTGCACCTCCCGCGCGCGGCGCACGAGCACGCCTCAAACCAAACAACAGGGCGAAAACAGCGATGACACCGGCACCCCAGCCAGCGATGGCCCGGGTTGACCAGCTTGCGCCAGGCGCAGATGCATGGGTGTCCAGGTGAATGTCGAGTTCCCCGGCCAAGAGGTCGGACTCGTTGCCGGCGATGACGGTGGCGGTCACCGTGAGCAGGCCTTCTGGTGGGAGCGTGATCAGTTCAGCTTCAAATTCGCCCTCGCCAACACGTTTGACGGCGACCTTGGCGCTACCGATTTCGACATCCAGCTTGGCGTCTTTAACGGGGCTGTTATCAGCGAAATGATCAAGATAGAGGGCCAATTTTTTGCCATCGAGCACGCCGACCAGTTCAAACAGATCCGAGGTTGCGGCAAAACGGGGCTGGGCGGGGCCCGACGCGACAGCAGGAGCTTCGCCGTGGTCATGGCCTTCGCCAGCCAGGGCCGTCAGGCTGGTCATACCCAGCATCACAGCCAGGCAAAGCAATTTGAAATTCGGGATTCGAGTCATTTGGGGTGTCAATGAAAGGTGTTGAATGGTGTTGGTTGCGAGGAGTTCGCCGCTCATTGCGGCAGCAACCCAAGCGCTTGACGCAAACTTGAAACGGCTGCAGCGGCATCAATCCGTGTTCGCGCAAGTTGCCGCTCGGCCTGGGCCGCTTCGAGCTCTACGCGCAATCGGGTGGGCAAATCAGCCTCGCCCAAGCGAAAGGCTTTCTCATAAAAGGCCAGGGTTTCGCGTGCCAGTTCGGCATGGCGGGTCATGGCACCGAACTGAGACTCAGAGGCCTTCAGGCGCACGGTTGCGGCACGAATGTCTGCCATCAACCGTGAGCGCTCAACCGTGGCGCGCACCTCCGCATCCAGTGCATCGGCTTGCGCTGTGGCCTCCTTTGCCTGCGAGCGCGAGTCCGAACCCAAGGGAATCCGAACCCCCACCGTTACCGTCTGTTGGTAGGCATCACCGCGCTGACCTCGGCCACGGGTGGTTGCCAGCGTGAGTTCAGGGTTGCTTCTTTTCTGGACCGCAACCAACGCGGCCACACGGCGAGCCACTTCGGCTTGATCAAGCCAATCCACAACCGCAGGGTGCTCCAATGGGTTGGCGGCGATAGGCTGTGCGTCCACCAGGGGCTCAGCGCCCACATCCACAAACGTCACGGCAGCACCATCGCCACCAAGCCAAGCGCTCAGGACGGCAGACGTTGCATCCCGCATACCCAGTGCCTCAGCTGCTGCAGCCTGCGCCTGGGCAACAGCACCATCGGCTTGATGCTGATCCGCTTTGGAGAGGTCGCCGGCCTTGTATCTGCGGGCTACATCTGCCGCCAGCTTTTGAGCATTAACCAAGCGGTCTTGTACCAAACCAAGCTCACCTTGGGCGCGCTGGTAGCTCCACCATGCCTCGCGAACCGGGGCAGCCAAGCGAAGCTGGGCTGCAAGACGATGGCTCTCGACAGCCCGTTGCTCAGCCTCACCCAGTGCCTGTTTGCGGGCTCGTTCACCGGGAAGCCACAGTGACACGGCAATGCCCGCTTCAAATTCACGGCCTCCACTATTCGCGCCGGGTCCGCCTGTCGTGGACTGCAGCGTCAGAGCGGATGGCTCAGGCGTCCAGCTTGTTGCGGCCAGCCGGGCCGCAGAGGCCGCATCCCGCCGCAGGTCGATAGAACGGGCCTCGGGCTGGAGTGCCCACGCCTGCTCAAAAACAGTCTTGAGAGTCCAAAACCGGGTCGTTGGCTGACTCGATGCAGCAGGGTCCGTGAGGGCCAGCGGCGCTGATTGGGCCCATACGAACGGAGTTATCAGGGCACCCGCTACAAGAGCGATGGGCCACATTGGTCTTTTTTTGATCTTTAACATCCGATTTTTCTCTGGTGGAAATCCACGTGATTGAAATCGGCGAAGCACGACTGACGGCGCACGAAAACGCGCTGTTGGCCGCTCGCTAGAGCAACCTCTAAAAGTCGTTGGGGAAGGCTGCCTAGCCCGCCTCGCCGCTCAGGCGAGGCGTTGCCACTTGGGGCGTTCGGGCCTTTGGAGCGGCGGAATGGGCGATTCGGACGAGACGCCGATGGCGTAGTGGGTCTTGCCCAGGAAAAAGCCCGGGGGGCTGAAGTTGAGCATCAGCGCGCTACCCACCCCATTGCAAGGGGTGCAGTCGACATCAACCTCGCCTGAGGCGGGCACACCTGACCTGTCCTGGGAGGAGTCCACAGCCGAGTCAGTCGCGTGATGCTCGTGCGCGTGATGACCGAAGTGACTGACAGGCGCTGAATTTTCGTGACCACAGTAAGGCGCAGCAACAGCCCAAGCGGACTGAAGCGGCAAAAATAGCATCAAAAAAATAGACAACCAGAAGCGCATAAGTTTTCGAATTGTACTGACTGGCTGAGCGTTAATTGCCTGCGCACCATGCCTATTTATCGTTAAAGTGAGCCTCTTTGAGACCCAGCTGCCTCAAATGCAACCATGCGACTTTGTGATCAGGCTCAATCGCCTGATCACACCTCGAAAACGATGGCATGGCAGATCAAAAAAATGCAAGTTTTTCAACGAATACAACGCTAAATTTCGCGCTTCAATTTGGATACATTTCTTTGAGCTGCTGCTTATCACTGGCAGTCATGTTCAAAAACTCCAGCTGAATTTGCTCTCGCGTGGCCGGGTTTAAGAGTCTTTTAGCAGGCACAGGTGCACCCTTCGACAAGAACGCATATGAACCATTTTTGAGGGATTCACTCAGCTCCAGGGCCACGTCGCTGCGCGTTTTGGTGGACTGGGCGTGATCAGGATGAAGCGTAACCCCAGCCTCTCCACCGACATCGTGATAAAGCGACGAAGCGGAAGCGATCCCTGAGGCAGCAACTGCAACAGCAGTCAAGGTGTAGAGAAATAATTTACGTACGTTCATGATAGGACCCTTTGTTTTGAGTAAGCCTTAGGCGACTTGCCTTGGCTATGCCTTCCGACATGGGGTGAACTTTAATTAGCGGCCCGCGACAAATTACCAACAGCCAGATTACAAATTCGTAATTCAAAAAGAAGGCGCATGCACCGAGAATCCGACCATGAAGATATTGCTGATTGAAGATGAAATCAAGCTCGCTGTGTACATTCGCAGGGGTCTACTGGAGTCAGGCTACATTATTGATGTCGCTGATAACGGCGTTGACGGACTTCACCTTGCTCTTGAAGGTGGACATGATCTGCTGATACTCGACCAGATGCTTCCCGGCATTGACGGTTTAGCCCTATTGGCTGCATTTCGAAAAACAAAGCAGACACCCGTTTTGATGTTGACGGCAAGGGCCAGCGTGGAAGATCGGGTGCTTGGATTACAAACAGGCGCTGATGACTATTTGGTCAAACCGTTTTCCTTTTCAGAATTGACTGCCCGAATTCAGGCATTGTTACGGCGCTCCAACGGCACAAGCGACACATCAGAACC
>CAZBKX010000169.1:0-2336 GCA_964492535.1 uncultured Rhodoferax sp.
TGTCGAGAAAATCGGAGGTCAGCGCTGGAAATACGCAGGCGGTTGTGTCATGATTCACTGTGGCTTTTACTCTGGTTATTGGACGTTTGCAAGACACCCAATTTTACCGGTTTAAAGGCCATTTATCATTACAAATCATAGACTTACGATGATTCTTGAGTGCCGAAACTTTAGTAAATAATCAATAGATACGCCGGCTTGAGGCAACTTTAATGCTCTAAGTATCTGTTTATTCATGCGGGCGGCCTGGGGTGCCAAGGCGACTATGCGCAGCGCAGTGGCATGCACCTCGGAGTCCAGGGCGTCGTCGACCACCACCCGGCTCAAAAAACCGGCGGCCTTCAGGTCCTGGGCACCAAACAGGGCTGCTTCCAGCAGCATCTGGCGGGCCAACGTCGCCCCTATCTCGCGTGCCACCAACTCGGCCTCACGCGGGGCCATCGGGAAGCCCAGCTTGGCAATAGGTGCGCCGAACCGCGCCGACTGAGCGCTGACCCGGATGTCGCAGCAACTGGCGATCTCCACGCCTGCGCCCATGCAGTTGCCTGCAATCTGCGCCACGACGGGCACATCGCAATTCAGCATGGCTTGCAAACCACCCCAGACGTCACCCTCGTGAAACTCGCGCGGGCTGGCCTCCTGAAACCGGAAGGCTGCGTACTCCGAGATGTCACCCCCGGCGCAAAAGTGGCTACCCTCCCCGGTAATCACCACGCAGCGGATGTCGCTGCTGAGCTGAACATATTCAAAGGCCGCTCGCAATTCGCGCCACATCAGGCGCGTCATGGCGTTAAAGCGGTGGGGGTGGCACAAGGTCACCCGCGCCAAGTGTCCGGTCTTCTCAAAGCGCAGGGTACCCGGTGTCATTGATGCCAGACTCAATCCAGTTTGGCGCCAGAAGCTTTGACAACGGTGGCCCAGCGCTTGACCTCCGAGCTCACAAAGTTGCCAAACTGCGGCGGCGTCAGGCTGCCAAACTCGGCGCCATTGCTGGCCCAGATGGCCTTGAGTTCCTCAGAAGTCGTCGCACGGCCCATTTCTTCGACGATCCGGGCCTGCAGGTCTGCCGGGGTTCCCTTGGGGGCCCACAAGCCGTACCAGGTTGACACGGTGTAGTCTGGCAAACCCAGCTCGGCGGCGCACGGCACATCAGGAAATGCCGGGTTGCGCTTGGCGCCTGAGACCATGAGTGCCTTGATGCGCCCGCTCTTGATGTGCGTGGCAGAGGACCCCAAGCCGTCAAACATCATCTGGACATTGCCTGCAATCAGGTCTTGCAAGGCCGGGCCGGCACCGCGGTACGGAATGTGGGTGATAAAGGTGTTGGTTTGCAGCTTGAACAACTCCCCCGCCAGATGGTGGGAGGTGCCGCCACCGGCCGAACCGGAGTTCAGACGGCCGGGGGCCTGACGCACTTGCTCCATGAAGGCCTTGAAGTCGCCCGGAATCAGACGCGGGTTGACCACCAGCACCTGAGGCACATTGGCCATCAGGGCCAGGGGCACAAAGTCTTTTTCAATGTCGTAGTCCAGCTTGGCGTACATCGACGGTGCAATCGCGTGGTGCACCGCGCCCATGAACAATGTGTAGCCGTCAGGCGCAGCCTTGGCCGCGATGCTGGCGCCCACCGTGCCGCCCGCACCACCCCGGTTGTCGATGATGAGTTGCTTTCCTGTGAGCTTGGAAAACTGCGCCGAGAGCGGGCGTGCAAAGGCATCGGTACCACCACCGGCCGGAAAAGGCACCACCAGGGTCACCGGCTTGGTCGGCCAGGTCGCTTGGGCCTGCGCTTGCCAGGGCAACACACTGCCGGCCAGACCGGCTGCAGCGACCTGCAAAAGGTGACGTCGGGCCGGGTCGGCAATAGGGCTTGTCATGGGGATTAAGTTCATCTTTTGTCTCCTGTTGTGGTGAAATTTTAAAAACCGGTCCCCTCACAATCTCAAGTCCTCAATCGCCTTGGAGATGGGGATTTTCTTATTCGCCCATTGTTCCCTGTGTTTGTCCAGGCGCTTGAGGTCATACAGTTAGTTGACCATCAGACCACAGGACTGCTTGAGGCCTTTGGGCGAGGGGTCGCCCGCCCAAAACGGATGCCTCCCGGGAAAGCGCTGAAACACTGAAGCAAGCGCCGGCGCGGAGATACGGTGGCGCGCCGGTACTGCACCTCGGCGGCTGCCTCATCTGGCGTGCCTACCGCAGCAGCAAACCGCAATTGGGCCTGCTTGACGGAGCCGGGGTCGGCCGTGAACTGCTCGCTCATCAACAGCCAGAAGTCTCTCCGCTGCGCCGGGTCGGCCTGGGCGTACCACTGGGTGAGGGTCTTGTCCCGCAAC
>CAZBKX010000170.1:0-6623 GCA_964492535.1 uncultured Rhodoferax sp.
TAGGTTGATATTAATCAAGGGCGCTACATTTCAGACCCTGATTTGTTTACCGAAGAACAAAGTTGTTGATAAATTGCCTTGTCTTTGCTGGTTTAACGGGGTTTGCGTAGTGCTTACGCAAACATCCCCTGCAAATACCAGTCTGCCCCGGCCTCTGACCCGCCCTGCGCACCCCCGAGCCGCTCGCGGTAAATCCATAACAGGGCCGACTGCGCGCTGCGGGCGACAAAGTAGTCACGCAGGGCAAAGTCTTGTGCGCCCCACCAGCCAGTTTCCATGCGCTGGGGGCCGCTCAGCAGAGTGAGTGGCCCCTGGTAATGCGGCTGCTGGTGTTGGACGACAAGCTTGAGCGGGGGCACCAGCAGCCAGGTTGGCCAGAGCGCCTGGCCGGGTGCAAACGCCGCATTGGCCACGGGGAGGCCCACTGCCGCATTTTTGAGGTTTTGAGGGGTTTTTAAGCCTTTTAGGCTTCTGGCCGGCGTATTGATTGCGTGAGCAGCTATTAATTTTGAATCGTTCATGACCGGCAGCCAGGTCTGCATCTGCTCGGGGCGGTGGTCGGCACCGGCCTGCCACTGCAGCACCTGGTGGCGCCCCAGGCGGGCGCTCAAGCGCTCCAGCAAGTGCACCAGCTTGTCGCCAGGGCGCAGGTCGTCGGGCAGCAAGCTGGCGCTGGTGCCCCCCAGTTTCTTCGTCTCCAGGGTGCGCAAATGCAGGTACAGAGCCGGTGCGGGCAAGGTGACGCGCGCCAGGTGCTCACTCAGCAGGCGCTCCAGATGGCCCATGTCCAGCATGGGCTCGGCCGTGCGCAACACCAGCTCGCCCTCGGTGGCAGTGTGGCGCCGGGCATCCAGGGTCCAGCGCAAGCTCAGCGCCAGCACGCCCGACTGGCGCAGCTGCAGCCACACCCGCAGCTGCTGGAGCAAGCGGCGCGCGCCAAACAGCAGGGCCGGCGCCGTCTCGACCTGGGCGATGAGTTCGAGCTGGGCCTCAAACACCTCGGGCAGCACCAGCCAGGGGTACACCTCGGGCTGATGCCCGTAGGCCTGGTCTAGCGCCACCAGCAAGGGCGCACCCCAGCGGCGTGCCACACCGCCACGGGGCAGCGCGCGCAACTGGCCCCAGCGGGTGCAGCCCAGCCGCGCCAGCGTGGCCAGGTGCGGGGCGGCCGCTGCCAGCGCACTCAGAGGCAGATCATCCGGGGCGGTGTGGGCCAGGTCTGGTCCCTGCAGGCGCGCAAATGCTACTAAAGATGTAGCGCCTTGGGCATGTAAAACGCCGGCTACAGGCTTGTTTTCTTTAAAAATGTGCTGAACCAGGGCCTGGCGCCCGCCCCACAGGCGCTCACTGGCCGAGACCTCCATCACCAGCGACTCACCCAATTTCGCCACCTTGGGCGTGAACTGCAAGGCCCACCAGCCCAGGGCAGCCTGGGCGTCTGGCAGGCTGAGGTCTGCCGCGTCGGGCTGCGGCTGCAAGGCGATCCAGTGCATCACGCGCCTAGCGCCAGCAGCACACCCAGGCGGGCCTGGCGCTCGGGCAGCAGCAGCGGCTCGGTCAGCGGCGGGCCGCGGCGCTTGAGAATCTGCAATTGCAAGGCACCCGCGGGCGCATCGGCTCCGGGCGGTGCCGAGGCCACAAGCAGGCGCAAAGTGGCCGGCGAAGACTCGTTTTGGGCCTGCGCCGGGCGCATCACAAACAAGAGCTTGCGGTGCTGGCTGGCCGCCATGTGCAAGCGCCGCAGTTGCGCAGCCCGCACCTGTGGCAGCCAGGCCAGCACGGCCGCCACGTCGGCGCAGCGCAGCGCCTGCTCGGCAGCCCACAGGCGCTCCAGCGCCACATCGGTGGTGACGCACACCAGCCGGCCCACTTCCAGCCCCTGAGCGGCCAGCCCCGGACCAAACGGCACATGGGGCGCGCCGACCAGCACGGTCACGGGCCCCAGCTCAGCTCGCACCAGGGCGGGCAAGATCAGCCGCCACTCATGCTGGCCACTGTGCAACTGCAAAATTTCACACAGCGCCCCCACCGGCCAGCCGCCGCCCGGCAACTGGGCATCCAGCACCGCGTGGCCGCTGGGCACGGTGGTGTCACTGGCGCTGCCAAGTTCATTGGCGCGCCAGACGTCCACACCAAAATCGTCAACGGAGAGGGGCAAGGCGTTGGGCGTCATGACAAGGCAGGCTGCAATCACTTAATTTACTGTACAAATAAACAGTATAGTGACTTGCCGTGCGAGTGTCTTGTCAATATGTGTGGCGGGCACCTCGCTATCATCCGCACATGCCCCCCACCTCCTCTTTGCATCTTGACACCGGCGCCTGGGGCCGCTCCATTCTGCGGGTGGCAAGCAGCTGGTGGTTCATGCTGCACTTCGGGGCGGTGGTTTTGGTGATGGCGCTCTCGCCGTCCACCTACAGCAAGGCCCACCGCGCCAACACGGCCCAATACATTTACACCAGCACGTGGCAGGTATTGCCCTGGTTCACGGCCATGGCGGCGCTGCTGAGCCTGGTGCTGATTCGCGTGGTGATGGTCACGGCTTTGAGCTACGGGCTGTCGCAATACGCGCTGCAAGTGGTGGTGCGGGTGCTGGTGCTGGAGTTGATCCCGCTGTCGGCAGCCATGTTTGTGGCCTTGCGCGCCGGGCTGACTTTCAACGCAGGTGCCACTGACCTCAACCGGCAGGAGGGCAACGCCCTGCCCCCCTTGAGCCTGCAACGTCTACGCATTGAACTTGTACCCCGCGTGCTGGCCACTGCCTTTGCCGTGCTGGCGCTGGCCATGGTCAGCAGCATGATTGCGCTGGTGCTCGCCTACCTCGCGGTCTATGGTCTGTCGCCGTGGGGGCTGGCGGGCTATACACGCACGGTAGGCCAGGTGTTTGACCTGGCCGTAACCTTGGGCTTTATCCTCAAAACCGTGTTCTTCAGCCTGGCGGTGGCCGTGGTGCCCATGGCCGCCAGCCTGGAAGCACCGCGCCAGCCGGTGAACCTTGATGCGGTACAGCCCGGCGCGGTACGCTTGTTCCTGGTCCTTTTACTGATTGAGGCCGCCTCCCTGGCCGTCAAATACATCTGAGCCCCTACACGTATGGAACCCCAAACTGTGACGCCCACCGACCCCGCCAGCCCCGACGAGCCGCCCCCGATCGCCCAAGTAGAGCGCAAGGCGATTGCGCTGCTGATCCTCATCACGGCGCTGGTCGTAGGTTTCTTGCTGTATGTGATGGTGGCGCGGGGGGTGTTTGAGAGCACGCAGCAGTTGGTGCTGGTGTCCGACGACTCCGAAGGCGTGATTGTCGGCATGGACCTGACCTTCTCGGGGTTTCCCATCGGACGCGTGCAGCGCATTGAACTGGCCGCTGACGGCAAGGCACGCATCGTGATCGATGTGCCGCGCAAAGATGCCCGCTGGCTCAAGATATCGAGCATCTTCACCATGGAACGTGGCATGGTAGGCGAGACCCGGCTGCGGGCCTTCAGCGGCATCCTGACGGACCCGACCCTGCCCGAGAACGCCGAGCGTGGCCTGCTGCGCGGCGACACCAGCGCCGAGATCCCGCGCATTGTGGCCTCGGCCCGCGCCCTGCTGGAAAACCTGGACACCATGACCCGCTCGGACTCCAGCATCAACACCAGCCTGACCCATTTGCAAACCGTGACCGGGCGCCTGAGCGGGCCATACGGTGTGCTCACCGGCGTACTGGGCAGTGAAGACAACGCCAAAAAAATCGTCGCCACCCTGGACAACACCAACGCACTCTTGCGCAAGGCCGACCAGCGTATTTTTGGCGCCAAGGGCATCATGGACAGCACGCAGGCTACAGTAGACGGCTCCCAGGCCGCCATGGCCCAACTCACCCAGTTGCTGACCGAGGTGCGGGCGAGCCTGCAAAAGGTCGATGCGGTGCTGGTTGAGGCCCAAGCCGTGGGCGCCAACGCGCGGGTGGCCAGTGCCGACCTGGGCGCCCTGCGCGCCGAGGTGGAGACGAGCCTGCGCAAGGTCAGCCAACTGGTAGAAGAAGTCAACCGCAAGTGGCCTTTTGCCCGCAACACCGAGATCAAGCTGCCATGACGCCCACGCCGATGACTTACCTGCCAATGCCTCACACGCCCATCAAACGACCCCGCATAACCCTGCGCCGCTGGGCCGGCGCCTGCTCGCTGTGCGGTGTCGCCCTGCTGCTCCTGGCCTGCGCCAGCCAGCCCGTGCCACCGAGCTGGCAAGCCAATGCGTTTTCTGCCCTCAATGACTACACGTCGGCCTACCTGAGCGGCAACACCCGCCTGGCGGACTTCGAGTTAGCTCGCGCCAAGACCGAGATTTCAAGCACAGGTCGCGCCGACCTGATGGCCCGCGCTGAACTCACACGCTGTGCGGTGCGGGTCGCCAGTCTGGAGTTGGACAACTGCGCGGCCTACCTGCCGCTGGCGCAGGACGCCGGGCCGACAGAGCGGGCTTATGCGGCTTTTTTAACCGGCCAATGGGCAGGACTGGACGCTGCCCTGCTTCCCGCGCACCACCGGGCGTTGGTCTTGAAGGTCACATCCGACCACACGGCCACACCAGCCGCCGGTGCAATCAACCCGGTTGCAGGACCGGGGTTGCTCACTGAGGTGGAAGACCCCTTGGCACGCCTGGTGGCTGCCGGTGTTTTGCTGCAAAAAAACGCCTTGTCGCCCGCCGACATCGCGCAAGCCACCGAAACCGCGTCCAGCCAGGGCTGGCGCCGTCCCCTGCTGGCCTGGCTCGGCGTTCAACGCCAGCGGGCCGGCGCGGCAAGTGACCAGGACGCCGCCACGCAACTGCAACGGCGGATCGATCTGGTCTTGCAGGGCGCGCCAAGCCGCTAAAACCACGAAAGGCTTTTGAAGAGTCTCAGCGCTCAGGGTGCGCCACGCTGCGGCCAATGTCCGGCCAGCGGCGGTGCATGAGGACCCAGGCCACCAGGCCCACACTCATCATGGTCATAGACGCTGCCGCCAGCGCCACCGTGGAATGCATGACCAGCGGTGCAATCACACCCGCCACCACACCATTGGCGGTGGCCCCGATGAAGGCTTGCAAGGAAGACGCCATGCCCCGGCGGTCCGGGTGCAGATCCAGCACCAGCAGGGTGATCACCGGCACCATCATGGCCCAGCCAAAAGCAAAGATGGCAATCGGAAACAGCGCCCAGGACGCATGCGCCTTGAACAGCAGATTGGCCACCAGATTGATCACGGCAATCAGCAGCATGATCAAAAACCCGTATTTGATCTGTTGCTTGGGCGCCAATTTGCCCGCCATGCGCCCGCTCACCCAGGCTCCGGCCATGATGCCGCTGATGGTCAGCACAAAGAACCAGAAAAACTGCGTGGGCGCCAGCCCCAGGTGCGCCCCCAGAAACGCAGGCGCCGACAACACATACAAAAACATGCCGTTAAAGGGAATGCCGCTGGCCAGCGCCAGCAGCAAAAACCGGGGGTCCATGCCCAACTGCCAATAACCGTGCATCAGGTTGCTGACCTTGAGTGGCTGGCGGTGCGACACATGCAAGGTCTCGGGCAGCAGCTTGAAGTTGGCAAACCACAACGCCACGCCCACCGCGGTCAGAAACCAGAAGATGCTGTGCCAGTCCATGTGCACGAACAGCCAGCCACCAATGATGGGCGCAATCGCCGGCGCCACACCGAAATAGATCGTGATCTGGCTCATGACCTTTTGTGCCTCGGCAGGCGGGAACATGTCACGCACCACAGCACGGGCCACCACAATTCCGGCCCCGGTGCTCAGGCCCTGCATGGCCCGGAAAAACACCAGTTGCCCAATGCTCTGCGAAAGCGCGCACCCGGCCGATGCCACCGTAAAAGCAGCCAGCCCCCACAGCACCACAGGCCGACGTCCCACGCTGTCAGACAGCGCGCCGTGAAACAAACTCATGAAGGCAAACCCGAACAGGTAGGCCGACAAGGTCTGCTGCATTTGCACTGGTGTGGCACCGAGCGAATTGGCAATGCCGGAGAAAGCCGGAAGATAGGTGTCAATCGAAAAGGGGCCGAGCATGCCGAGCAAGGCCAGCAGCACCGCCAGCGCCCAGCGTGGGGCTTGCCAAATTTGTTTGGCGTCGGGATTCATGGGAGGCGAATCAGCTGGCCAGGCCCAACAGCGTGATCACCACAATCGCCACACCAATGACCAAATTCACCATCACCCAAGTGCGAATGCTCGCCAGAGCCGCGCCACCTGCTGGCCAGGCCGCTGCCGTGACCGCCCGGGACAGCCGCTTGTACAAGGCGAAGCGAATATGGCCAAAGATACCAATCATCACAATGCCCAAAGCAGCCATCACGGTCCACTCCAGCGGCATGGAGAAATTTCCGCCTGACTGCACGGCTGCCTTGGCTACGCGCCCGATCATCCACAAGCCAGACGCCAGAGTCAGACCGGCGGCCCACAGCACGGCATTGAAAAAACGCCCCAGCACCTCGTGCATCAAGCGCACCCGCTGAGGGGCCTCCAGGCTGGCGACGGCAGGGCGCAAAAAGAACTGGACAAACACCATGCCCCCGATCCAGACGATGATGGACAAGAGATGAATGGATTTGAGGGCGGCGTAAATCATGAATGAAAGCTTTGTT
>CAZBKX010000171.1:0-2596 GCA_964492535.1 uncultured Rhodoferax sp.
TCGACGCGCTGTCGTCGCCCCGGCTGCATCGCTCGCCCTGATCGGCACAAAGCGCTTGCGCCGCTGGTACGCGGCCGGCGCACTAGAAGCACCAGATTCAGGGCACCAGGGTCAGGGCATGCATGTAGTCAGGCTGCACCATCAGCGCGTCCCACCCGGGCGCGGGGCCGCGCGGTAGCAGCGCCTGGCGCCGCTCTTCACTCCTCTCTTGCGGCTGCCACAGTCCCTTGACTTGCGCCTCGGTCAGCCCGGCAATCAACGCGTCGACGGCCGCACCACCGTCCAGGCTCTGGTTGCACAGCAAGACCATGTCACAGCCTGCCTCCAGGGCTGCCACGGCCGCCTGCGTGTAGGTAACCTCCGCACCATCCAGCAGGCGGGCCCCGGCCATGGACAGGTCATCACTGAAAATGGCGCCGCCAAACCCGAGTTGCCCCCGCAGGATGTCGTTGAGCCAGCGGCTTGAAAACCCGGCCGGGCGGGCGTCCACCTTGGGGTAGATCACGTGTGCCGGCATGACGCTGCTCAAGCTGGTGTTGAGCCAGCCGTAGGGCGCGGCGTCATCCGCCAAGATGGCCTTGAGGCTGCGCTTGTCCACGGGAATGTCGGTGTGGGAGTCGGCTTCGACAAAGCCGTGCCCCGGAAAATGTTTGCCACAGTTGCCCATACCGCTCAGGTGCAAGCCGTGCATCAGGCTCTTGGCCAGCAAACTCACCATGCGCGGATCGCGGGCAAAGGCGCGGTCACCAATGACGCTGCTTTCACCAAAATCAAGGTCCAGCACCGGGGTAAAGCTGAAGTCCACCCCGCAAGCCCGCAGCTCGGCGCCCAGCACAAAGCCGCAGGCGGTGGCTGCGTTGGTCGCCTGCATGGCGCCTGCGCCTGCGCCGGTCTGGCCATCGCGCAGCCACATCTCGCCCAAGGCGCGCATGGGCGGCAGGTGGGTGAAGCCGTCCGTCTTGAAGCGCTGCACACGCCCGCCTTCGTGGTCGACGCAAATGAGCAGGTCACGGCGCACTTTTTTGATGTCACGGCACAGCTGCATGAGTTGCGCCCGGTCTTGCCAGTTGCGGGCAAACAAAATGATGCCGCCCACCAGCGGGTGCTTGAGACGCTGGCGGTCGGTCTTGGTCAGGCTCAGGCCAGCCACATCGATGATCAGGGGAGCGTGTTGGGTCATGGGAGTCTCCGTTTACTGAATACTGGGTGCTATAAATTTTGGATGCTTGACCCGGACAAGACGCCGGCCAGCGGGCAGTTTCTCATAAAGTTTCTATCACACAGAAGCTGGCAGCGTAATCGGTCTCGTCGGTCAGGCTCACATGCGCGCTCAGGTTGCGGGCCTCAAACCAGTCTTTCAAAACGCCATGCAACACGATCGTGGGCTGGCCGCTGGGCAGCTTGCCAATCTCGCACAGCCGCCAGGTCATGGGCATCGTCATGCCCAAGCCAATGGCTTTGCTGAAAGCCTCTTTGGCGCTGAAGCGCGTGGCCAGGTAGCGAATGCCCCGCTCGGGCCAGCGCTGGCTGCGGGCCTGCCAGGTCGCAAACTCGGCGTCGCTCAAAATCTTCTTGGCAAACCGGTCGCCATGGCGCGCCAGGCTGGCGCGAATGCGGCGCACGTCGCAAATATCGGTGCCAACGCCGTAAATCATGGGTCGTGGCCTAGTCTTGCGCCTGGCGAATGCAGCGCAAGTAATTCTGCACCGTGGCGGTGTAGCCCAACTCCAGCGCATCGGCAATCAAGGCGTGGCCGATGGAAACCTCCGAGACACCCTGCACCGCAAGCAAAAAGGAGGCGAGGTTGTCGCGGCTCAAATCGTGCCCCGCATTCACCCCCAGACCTGCATCCAGCGCCGCCTGAGCGGCACACGCAAAGCGCGCGAGCTCAAGCGTTTGGGCGGGCGTGCCCCAGGCTGCTGCATAGGGCTCGGTATACAACTCCACCCGGTCCGCACCCACGGCTTTGGCCGCGGCCATGGCCGGTACGTCCGCATCCATGAAGAGGCTGACGCGCACGCCCAGGCTGTGGGCCTCGGCAATCAAGGGGCGCAGGCGATCGGCATCATGGGCCAGGTTCCAGCCATGGTCGCTGGTGAACTGGCCTTCGGAATCAGGCACAAAGGTGCATTGGTGCGGACGGAATTCCCGCACAAAACCCATCAGGTTTTGAAATGGATTGCCCTCGATGTTGAATTCGCGCCCGGGCCACGCTTTCATCAGGTCAGCGAGGTCCTGCACATCGCCAGCCCTGATGTGGCGTTCGTCGGGGCGCGGATGCACCGTGATGCCGTTGGCCCCGGCTTGCAGACACAAGGTGGCCGCCCGAGTGACGCTGGGAATGCCCAGATGGCGCGTGTTGCGCACCAGCGCCACTTTATTGAGGTTGACCGAGAGCGCGGTGGTGTGCTGGTTCATAGGGTTTGAAGGTCGATCATCATTTGGCGGGTTCGCAGGGTGGTCACGCCGCAATGGTAGTTCAGGAGCGTGCGCAACTGTGGCTTGAGTTCGGCCATGACCTCGGAGCAAGCCCGCAAGGTGGTGGTGAAGGGCGCGGTGTCTTCCAGCGACTGCTGCAAGCTGACCCATTGCGCAC
>CAZBKX010000172.1:0-5244 GCA_964492535.1 uncultured Rhodoferax sp.
GTCATTGATTTATATGGATATCTGGCTCGACAAGGGATCAATGCAGTCCTGGAAGCGGGTCGAATTTCTTGAAAAGTGTGATCCATGACCTTCATACACAATCCACAGTATGGAAAAAAATTCAGTGCACGGAGCGAGTCATATGGCCCCTCGGAATGGGGTCTATCAGTTCAGTCGGAGGATTCCTGCGTATTCCGGTGAGCGTGACCGAGGGTCGGTGTTGCGCGTTTTAATTTTATGCCGGCTTGCATTTCCGGCTGTTTTTCCCTGTCTTGAATTGGTTTGTTTTTTAATAAATGGGCCCCTGCCAGGCCGCCGGAGGGGGGCTACCGAAGCGTAGCAATCGAATGGGTCTTTACGGATTCGAAAGTGTCCCGAATACGAAACAATGCGTCAGCGCATTACGATTTTTAAATCGCAATCGAAGAGATTCTGTGATTTTGGGCGTTTTTGGCCAAGACAACGTCCAGAGTGACAATGCCTTTTGCCTTGGCCTCCATCGCACATGCCAAGTGCAGTGCGTCACCTGCACGCAATCCGGTCGCTGATTTCATGGTCAGAACAGCTGCTTTGTGAAACGTTATGGTTTCTACGGGCAACAGTTGCAAGTCGTTCGCACAAACGCGCTCAAACTTCATCCATGCAGCTTGAGCTTGCTCCTCGTTCAGTTGTCCAGTCCGCTGCTTGAGCCCCATGGCGCTGGCAAATTCAGTCACACACCAGGCTGCAGACGCCAGTTCGTCAGTGCAGTTTTCGTACCACTTGACCACATCAGTCGTCTTCGCTTCATTTGTGCAAAGTGCGACGAGCACGCTGGTGTCGACGTACAACATCAATATCGCGCCTCACTGCGGAGCACTTCCATGACGGATGTGCCCATTGGAAGACCTTCACGCTTTTGTTGCAGCTCCTTGGCAAATGCTTTGCGACTCCATTGGGCAGGGCGAAGATTTAAAGCGCCATCGACGCTTAAATGAGCTTCCAATTGGTCCCCTTCTTTAATCCCGATTTGCCGCACGTAATCCGCAGGAATACGCACAGCCAGGCTGTTTCCCCATTTTGCGATTTGTAAGTTCATCATGATCATTTGGATATACGTTAATGCGTCTACATTTTAGACTGGGCGTGACTTTAGTTCAAGTGCTCAGTGAATATTTGGAAGTGTCGTGTGCCTCAAGCTCGTCTTGAATTGGTACTGATCTCTGAGCAGTGACTCGACCTAATGCGGACCGTGCTCGTACACAGCTTTTTAGATCAAGCAGGTCAATTCAGTTTGAGTCTCATGAGTTATAGTGACCGAAGTACGCGCGATTTTGCGCACAATTTGTGCACATTGGTGTGATGCATAGGTGTAGTCATGGTTTTACGATATTTTCGTAAGTCATTGAATTTAAACATAAATTTTGTTCGCTATGGTCTGGTAGGTAGATTCCTGCCAGCCGCACCAGGCGATAGTCCTAGAACAGAGATGTTCTAGGACTTTTTCGTTTCTGGCTCGCGAAAAGGCTAATCATGCTAGATCATCTTTGGCTTGTGGGGCAAATGCGCTATGGCCCGGCAGACCTGGCCTTTTGATGCACGCCGCCGCATACGGTACAGCCCATCTGCCGCGCAATGTCAATTTCCGTGAATTCCATTGAGCGACCATCCAGCATCAGCAGTCGGCCCGTGAGCGATTTACCGGCGCCACTGAGCAGCTTGAGCGCCTCTGCCGCCTGCATGGAGCCAATGATGCCGACCAGAGGGGCAAACACGCCCATGGTGGCGCAACGGGTTTCTTCAAAACCCGTGTCGGATGGGAAGAGGCAGGCGTAGCAAGGTGAACTCGTGCTGCGGGAGTCATAGACGCAGATCTGGCCGTCAAAGCGGATCGCAGCGCCTGAGACCAAAGGTTTTCCGTGCTCGACGCAGGCTGCATTGATGGCGTGGCGGGTTGCGAAGTTGTCGCAACAGTCCAGCACCACATCCGCTTGTGCGACCCATGTGTTCAGCAGTTCAGCGTCCGCCCGGGTCTGGACGGTGTTCACTTTCACGTGGAGGTTGATGGCGCCGATGGCCGCCCGGATTGAATCGACCTTGGGCTGGCCTACTCGGTCGCTGGTGTGAGCGATCTGACGTTGCAGATTGGTCATGTCCACCGCATCATCGTCGATCACGGTGATCTCGCCCACCCCAGCCGAGCCCAAGTACAGTGCCACCGGTGAGCCCAGTCCCCCTGCGCCCACGATCAGGGCGTGGCTGCCTGTGATGCGCTCCTGGCCCTCGATCCCGATCTCGTTCAGCAGGATATGGCGCGAATAGCGCAGCAACTCGTCATCAGTCATGGGATGCTTATTCTTCTTTTTTCTCTTCCTTGCGTTCAACCAGGGTCTTGCTGACCATGACGGGGAGCCCTTTGAGCTGGTTGATGGCTTGAATCAATTGAAAGTCTTTCTCTGACCCATACTCCGGCATTCTGCGTTCGGCCAGAGGCTTCTTCAACTCTTCTTCAAGTTTCTTGCGGGCTTCCTCGCGGGCCTTCTCACGCGCCTCGTCCTTTTGTTCGGCGCCTTGTCCGCTGTTCAGGTGCTTCTCCAGATCCGCTTCGCGGGTCCGCAAGGCTGCAAACAGATTCCCTTCTTCGGTTTCATCAATCATGACATCGGGCACGATCCCTCTGGCCTGAATGGATTTACCGCTCGGTGTGTAGTACCGGCTGGTGGTGAGTTTCAGTGCGGCAGTGGGGCAGTTGTCCATGCGGAACGAAGGCTCCAGACATACGGCGGTTTGTACCGAGCCCTTGCCAAACGTCTGGCTTCCCAAGATCTTGGCGCGTTGGTGGTCCTGCAGTGCCCCTGCCACGATCTCGCTTGCGGAGGCAGAACCTTCATTGACGAGTACCACCAAAGGAATGTTTTTCAGGCCGCCTTTAGTGACTTCCTGGAGGCGCCTCAGTGGATCAGGACCGCCACGGCGCTGGTAATACTTGGGAGAAGCCTTGTAAGTGAACTTGCTTTCGGCCAATTGGCCGTTCGCTGAAACGACGGTCACGTTCTCCGGCAAAAATGCAGCAGAAAGCGCCACCGCTGCGTCCAGATAGCCACCCGGGTCGTTGCGCAAATCAAGTACCAAACCCTTTAGCTGAGGCTCTTCCTTGTAGATATCCTCAATCTTTCGTGCGAAATCAGCCACCGTTCTTTCCTGGAACTGGCTGACACGAATCCAAGCGTACCCTGGCTCGATGACCTTGCTGCGGACCGATTGAGTGCGAATTTCTTCCCGAGTGATGGAGACTGGGAAAGTTCGGCTTTCCGACTTGCGAAAGATCGTGAGCAGGACCTTTGTGTTGGGTTCTCCACGCATTCTCTTGACCGCTTCATTCAGTGCTAGTCCCTTGACCGGAGTGTCATCAATTTTGGTGATCAGGTCGTTGGGCTTGAGTCCTGCCCTGAAAGCAGGCGAGCCTTCAATGGGCGATACCACCTTGATCAGGCCTTCTTCCTGGGAAATCTCAATGCCAACACCGACGAACTTGCCGGTGGTGCCTTCATTAAATTCCTTGAGCGACTTTTTGTCCAGGTATTGGGAATGCGGGTCCAAGCTGGAGACCATGCCGACGATGGCGTCCGTGATCAGTTTTTTATCGTCCACGGGTTCGACATAGTTGCTCTTCACCATGCCAAAGACAGCCGCCAATTGTTGAAGTTCTTCCAGAGGAAGTGGCGCCAGTGTGCCGCGCGCTACCGTTTGGAGCGACACCGTGGTCAACGCACCTGCCATGACACCCAAAGACACCCAGCCTGCAATTTTCAGTTTTTGACCCATATATCCTTCAAATTTGTTGGGGACCATATCGCTTGATCCGCGATCGAAACGGGTCCGACAAAAAACGACTTTCTCAATATACCGCTTTGGAGTCTTCTTGGCAGGGCCGGTTCCATATTTACTCAAGATTTACTTTGGGATGCCACCGCCGCAGCGGCTTTGGCCGCTTCGGCGGGGTCGCCGAGGTAGTAGTGGCGGATGGGTTGGAGGTCATCATCGAGTTCGTAGACCAGGGGGATGCCGTTGGGAATGTTCAGGTCCACGATGTCATCGTCAGAAATCTTGTCCAGGTATTTCACTAGCGCCCGAATCGAGTTACCGTGGGCAGCCACCACGATACTTTTTCCGGCTTTCAAGGCGGGGGCCAGCGCTTCGTTCCAGAGCGGCATGACCCGCTCTACCGTGTCCTTGAGGCACTCGGTCAGGGGAATTTGTTCTGGCTTGAGCTTGGCATAGCGCACATCGGTGCGCTCGCAACGTGGATCGCTTGCCTCCAGCGCGGGGGGCGGTGTGTCGTAGCTGCGCCGCCAGGCCAAAACCTGGGCATCACCGTATTGTTTGGCGGTTTCAGCTTTATTGAGACCCTGCAGAGCGCCGTAATGGCGTTCATTCAGGCGCCAGCTGTTCACCACGGGTAGCCAGGTGCGGTCCATCTCGTCCAGAACATGCCACAAGGTGCGGGTGGCGCGTTTGAGCACGCTGGTGTAAGCCACGTCGAATTCGAAGCCTTCGGCCTTGAGGAGGAGGCCGGCATTTTTGGCTTGCTCAACGCCAGTCGGGGTCAAGTCAACGTCGGTCCAGCCTGTGAATCGATTGGCAAGGTTCCAGGTGGATTCGCCGTGGCGGATAAGTACAAGTTTGTGCATGGAATTTTTTGGGGTAAGGGCCGGTCAGGTGCGTGTGTCCAGGGGCGGGCCGGAAAGAAGCAGGCCGAAATACGCAGCTTCGTCCGCCATTCTAAAATAGCAGGCTTATCGCCATCCGGGTCGGGTGGCAGGGTGCAGGATTCATGGGCTGCCCCATCAATTTATTAAACAAGGAAAAAATGAAATTCATTCTTGACAACTGGATGATCTTGTCCGTCGCACTGGCTTCGGGTGGCATGCTGATGTGGCCTGCGATCAAGGGCGCAAGTGGCGGCAGTCTGACCGCGGCTGGCGCAGTGCAATTGATCAACCGCGAAAAAGCCGTGGTGATTGATGTCTGTGAAACAAACGAATTTGCCGCAGGCCATGTGATCGGTTCGAAAAATATTCCATTGAATCAACTGGAAGAAAAACTGACTGGGGCGGTCAAAAACAAGGGCTTGCCTGTTATTTTGGTTTGCCAGTCGGGTGCGCGTTCAAACCGCGCAGTCGCCATCGCCAAAAAGCTGGGATATGAGCAGGCTCAATCGATGGCGGGTGGCCTGAACGCCTGGAAAGCGGCGAATCTGCCTGT
>CAZBKX010000173.1:0-1847 GCA_964492535.1 uncultured Rhodoferax sp.
TTTGGCAGAGTCGCCGATTGAGAGCGCACAGCCTTTTGAACTGGCACTCATTGCCTTGACAGGCCTGTGGGACGAGCAGCGGCAAAAGCGTGACGCCCAGATGGACGCGGCCGTGCGGGCTTTGCAGCGGATCGAAGACCGCAATTTGCTGGCTGCAAAGGTGGCTGCTGAAATTGCTTCGCGGCCTGACTTGCGCAAAACACCATCGGGTGTGATTGATTTTTTATGCGGGCCCTGGGCCCAGGTGATCGCACACGCCACTTTGGCGGACAGAGAAGGTTCGTTGGACCCGGGGCATTACCGGGAACTGGTGCTTGCTCTCGTCTGGAGTGCGCAGCCTGAATTGACCTGTCAGAAGATCAGCAAACTGACCCGTCTCGTGCCCAAGCTACTGAGCAAGCTGAGGGAGGGCCTGGCCCTTATTGACTACCCGCCCTTGAAAACCAGCCTCTTTTTCGAGTTGTTGATGAATTTGCACCAGCAGGCTTTCAAGTCTTCTCCCCGTGTGAATGTGTCTCCCGAGCACCTTCCTGACTTGCCAGTGCTGCCTGACATCACCGAGCATTGGGTGGCTCCGGCTGAAGCCAAGGCGTCGGGGTTCATGGATGCGCCGATGGAATTGGCCCAGGCGCGACCTGTGCCTGCCCCACTGACCGAGAAGATGCCACTGTTCGCCGAGCCTGTCGTGTTGCCCTCTGGCAGTGTCGCGCCGATCCAGGTGAGTCCCGAACTTGTGCTGCCTCTGGGCGCGTGGGTGGAGCTGTTGACCAACGATGTCTGGGTGCGCACCCAATTGTCGTGGGCCAGTCCGCATGGCACATTGTTTTTGTTCACCAGTGCCACGGGCAGCACGCAGTCCATGACGCGGCGTTTGCGCGACAAGCTCATTGCAGCGGGCACCATGCGCGTCATTTCGAGCCAAGCCGTTGTGGACGGTGCGCTGGATGCCGTCGTGCAGACGGCCATGAACAACAGCGTTGACGTTTCGCTGTAAGAACCAGTCCGGTTCAGTGCAGTCTGTTGACGCATGGTTGGTCGTTGCAACAGACCGCCAGTCGCTTCAGGTTGAAGGCATGTCGGCGGCCGCTGGCCACCGCATGTCTCCCGCTTGGACCCCTTTGGCGGCCAGGATGGCCCGCACCACAGCTCGCGCGGCGACCTCTGCTGCCAGGGTGCCGAGTAGCAGCATGCCAGCAGACTTGCCTGACTGCCCCGTGCCGATTGCAAACAGAGTGTCGCCGTCCGACAGCGTGTGAACCGGATTGATACTGCGGGCCAAGCCGTCGTGCGCGACCTGCGCCAGTCGATGCGCCTGTGGCTTGGTCAGAATCGCGTCGGTGGCAATCACACCGATGGTTGTGTTGGTGCCGGCGAGCACCGGTTGGGGCGATACGCCTGCGAGGAGGGCGTCTCGGCTGTTCAGCAGGGACTTTCCATCCAGTGTGCGGGCGCCAGCCAGCACCTGCCCAGTGTTCGGGTCGATGACATCGCCCACTGCATTGCAGGCCACGATGGCACCTACGGTGAGACCATCCACTGTGATGGACGCCGTTCCGATGCCACCCCGCATGGCGCGCTTCAACCCGAAAATTTTGCCTACCAACGCACCCGTGCCTGCACCTACACTGCCCTGAGCCGGCGCATTTGCATTCGCGGCGACGCAGGCGGCGTAGCCTGCCTGGGCGTCGGGCCGAATTCGGTGATCCCCCACGGGCAGGTCAAACAACACTGCTGCCGGAACGATTGGCACCCGCCCAAAGCCCACCGGCAGCCCGATATCGTTTTCTTCCAGCCAGCGCATGACGCCGCTGGCCGCATCCAGTCCCCAGGCACTGCCGCCGGCCAGC
>CAZBKX010000174.1:0-3304 GCA_964492535.1 uncultured Rhodoferax sp.
TGCACGGTGCGCTTGTCGCGTCAGTTGTATCCCCAGCACAAGGGGCACGGCCTGGACGCCATCATGCAGCGCCATGGCCTCACCACCCTCGCCCGCCATCGTGCCATGGGAGATGTGGACATGGTGCTGGCGTGGCTCGGCATAGCTGCGAAGGAGCTGGGCGCGGAGCACATTAGCCGTCATGCCCTGACGCTGATGCAAAGTAGCGCCGCACTGCCGCCTCAGCTGGACACCGACGTAAGCAAGATTCCCGAGACTGCCGGGGTTTACCTGTTTTTTGGCGAGGGTCCGCTTCCCTTGTACATTGGAAAAAGCATCAAGCTGCGCAGCAGGGTGATGTCGCATTTTCAGGCAGCTACCCGGGAAGCTCGCGAGATGCGCATTGCCCAAGAGATCAGGTGCATTGAATGGATTGAGACTGCTGGTGAACTCGGCGCCCTGCTGCTAGAGGCCCGACTGGTCAAGGAAAAACAGCCCGTGCACAACCGCCGGCTGCGCCGTAGCAGCACCCTGTGCGCCTGGCGGCTGGACGCGAACCCAATGGCCCGCCCACTCCTGACCCTGGTGCGCGGCCAAGACTTACAGCCCACTGAGTTTGCTCAGCTATACGGTGTGTACCGGTCCAAGAACCAGGCCATCAGCAGCATACGCGAGCTGGCCGACACTCACGGCCTGTGCCTGAACGCCCTGGGGCTTGACTCCGGGAAAAGCCGCTGCTTTGCACACCAGATCGGACGCTGCAAGGGCGTGTGTTGCGGCGAGGAAAAACCCGAGCTGCACCACCTGCGCTTGCAGCTTGCGCTCAGTGCCAATAGGCTGCAGGTGTGGCCGCACCCAGGCAAAGTGGGGCTCAGGGAGCATAACTCGACCAGCGGCCGCACTGACATTCACATATTTGAGCAATGGTGCCATCTGGCAACGGTGCATGACGAGTCCGAGTTGGCCGACGCGCTAGCGACACGGAGCAGCACACTCGCCTTTGACTTGGACACCTACCGCTTGGCGCTCAAACACCTGGTGAACCCGGCCCCAGGATCGGCCGAGCTGATACAACTTGGCGCCTAACTGCCGGCCTCCGGGGTTCGACAGCTATTCGGCCCAAACCACCCCAACCCCCAATGAAATCAACGCTAAATGGTGTTGAAAATCTGATTTTGTAATGGCACGATTAGCCAGTTTTACCAGCTACATATTTGATAAAGCAATGGTGTGTTTATCAAACTTACCCGTTCGGGCCCTCATCGCTATGTCCAGCTCGTCGAGGCCTACCGCGATGGGGTCAATGGCCGCCCCAAACAGCGCACCGTCGCCACGTTAGGGCGCCTGGACCAACTCAACACTGAGATCAAGTCGGTCATCGCTGGTCTGCAACGCGTCACCGGCCAGACACCGACTGCAATAGTGCTGCCCACTGCGCCACCCACCCTCGGTGAATACAAGAAGGGCTCAGTAAGTGCGAAACGGCGCGGTCAGTGCAAACTTGCCGAGTTTCTTTTGAGCCTTGCTGAATCACCTGTATTCGGGCTATCCATCCCAGATGTGCTTTCACAACCGCTCGGGCATAGTCACATTGAAAGTCTCAGCGGCGCTGCATTGAAACAGAACGAAGACATACTTGACGCAATGGTCTGCCTCTACATTGCTGGCTTGTATGCGATTGGCACCAGTGATCAGGTCTTTGGCGATGCGTCTGACGGCTATATCTACGTGCCGCGCCTGAAATGTATCTAGTGCTGTGTGGCCTTCCCCCGCCACTTGCCAACAGCCCAAGCAACGGTTCCGATAACGCCCAACACAACGCATAACTGGTAAACGCCATCATGCGAAACCAAGTCCGTGATCGGATTAGCGTTTGAAAACGGTGCCAGCGGGTGAATGTCGTGGTGCATCAAACTATCCAAAATCAAGTGACTTAGTGTTCCGAAAAACGCACCAATCAATGCGGCGGTTCTGGTAATCGGATACGGCTCTTGAAGCCATGCCACGTTGTGATGGGCTACTTCCTGATTGAACTTGGATAGTATGAAGTTGCATAGTGGTGGTGCGAGCCATGCGACCAAAGCAGCAATCAACAACGCGCCGAGAATCGTGTGGCTAGGGCCGTGAAGAACATCCCAATCGCGGATCATGCCGATCATGGGTTCAATGTCCATTGCGACTTGCGCGATCCCAAAGACCAATATGCTGAAATGGCGTCGGAATGCTGGCTTGACGATCATCGCCGCGCCCATATGGAATGGTGTGAATGGAATTTCAGTATCCCCTATATTTGTGACACGGTTTCGCGCACCCTAATATGACGCGGTGGAGTGGCCGGTCACACGTCTTTCAACGGCGGCTTAATGGCTTTAGGCTCCACATCGATCACATCCGCGTTGTCGCGCCGTTGCGCTGCACTCCAACCTGCGCCCTGCCCCGGGGCTTGTTGCCCTTGCCCGGACCCCGGCGCACGATAAAAGCGGTTCCACATGGCTTGGCGGTCCATCTGAAACACCCAAGGGTTCACGGGCTGGCCCGTGAGCTTAGCCCACAGGGCGCGCAGCAGCCACACGCCCAACAAAATCAGCGCCATGGCGAACACGCTGGCCAAAAAGATCAGTCCCGCCATCAGCATGGCCACTCGAACAACAACACCCACCATCGTTCTAAGAAACTCAGTCAAAACATCACTCCTTCATGTCTATTCGCCATTTTGGACCTTTGCGACAAAAGCAAGCGGCAGTCAGACCGGCATAGCCACACCACCCACGCGGCGTGACACAGCATAGGGTGGCAGGCCTTGCAACATTCGCCGCCCAAAAGCCAGGCGCAGCAGGCGCCGGTCGTAGCAAATCACGGTGGCGTGATCGTCTTCGGTGCGAATGGCGCGGCCGGTCCACTGCAGCAGCTTGATGCCCGTGGCGGGCACCACCAGCTCCGAGAACGGATCGCGCCCCACGCTCTTGAGCCACTCGGACCGGGCCTCTTCCACCGGGTCAGAGGGCGGGCTGAACGGCAGCTTGGCAATGAATACCGTCTCGCACAGCTTGCCCGGCAGGTCCAGGCCCTCACCAAACGACTGCAAACCGAACAGAATCGACGGAAAGCCCGCCTCCACCCGCGCCTGGTGCGTGGCCAGCAGGCGCGTGCGTGCCATTTGGCCTTGCACCAGCACGGCGGTTTGCAGGGCTGGACTCAGCGCCTCCACAGCGGCTTTCATTTGCACACGGGAGGTAAACAGCGCCAATGCGCCGCGCTCCACCTGGCCCAGGTCGGTCAGCAACTCGGTGACCATCTCGCGCGTGTAGGCGTCGGCGTTTTTGGG
>CAZBKX010000175.1:0-5393 GCA_964492535.1 uncultured Rhodoferax sp.
GCTCGTCGTCCAGCACCAAACCCTGGGCCACAGCGCTGGCCTTGACGTAAGCCAGGACTTGGGTTTCGGTCATCGCCGCACCTCGCGCTGAAAAATCTCCAGGCTTTGCTTCTTCATCTGCACAAAACTGGGCTCGCTCAGGGTCTCCAGCGTGCGTGGGCGGGCATCGCCATAGCGAAGGATTTCAGCCACCTTGGTGGGGCGCTTGGTCAGCAGCAGCACCTCGTCGGCCAGGTACACCGCTTCTTCCAGGTCGTGCGAGACCAGCAGCATGGTGGTGCCGGTTTGCATGAACACTTCTTGCAACTTCTCGCGGATAAAGAGCGTCATCTCGAAATCCAGCGCAGAGAAGGGCTCGTCCAAGAACAGTACCTCGGGCTTGGGGGCCAGCGCCCGCATGATGGAGGCGGTTTGTTGCTGGCCACCCGAGAGCTCGTAGGGGTAACGGTTCAGGTCAAACTTCACATCAAACGAGGCCACCAGTTCGGCCATGCGCCGGTCGACCTCGGCCTTGGACTGGCCCTCCAGCTTGAGTGGATACGCAATGTTGTCGATGGTGCGCATCCAGGGGAACATGGCCTCGCGGTAGTTCTGGAACACATAGCCAATCTTGGTGTCTTTGAGCGACTTGCCGTCAAACAAAATCTCTCCGGAGTCAATCGGCACCAGCCCGGCAATCATGTTGATCAGGGTGGACTTGCCACAGCCGTTGGGTCCGAACACCGACACAATTTTGTGTTTGGGGATGTCCAGGTCAAAGTTTTCGTACAAAGGCCAGCCGGCAAAGTACTTGGTCAGGCCCCTGATGGTGATGTGGGTGCCGGCAGGGCCGGGTATGAATTTGGGCGCGGGGATGTCGGCATACACCGGGCCGTTAAGAACTTCAGTCATCTTCCACTCCAGTGAACAATGCGGCGCTCCGCCATCAAAAACAAAACGTTGAGGGTGTAGCCCATGGCCCCGGCCGCCAAAATGGAGGCGTACATGTCGCGCACATTCATCACCTGTTGCGAGTTGATGATGCGGTTGCCCAGGCCACTGTCGGAGCCAATGAACATCTCGGCCACGATCACGATCACCAGTGCCATCGACACCGCCGAGCGCAGGCCCACAAAGCTGGGTTGCAAGCTTTCCCAGATCAGCACGTCCTTGAAAATCTGCCAGCGCGATGCACCCATGACTTTGGCTGCCATGACCCGCTGCTTGCGGGCGTTGATGACGCCATACGCGCTGTTGAACACCACAATCAACAAGGCACCAAACGCCGCAATCGCCACTTTGTTGATGTCAGAGACGCCAAAGATCATCAAAAAAAGAGGAATCAGCGCCGACGAGGGCGTGGACCGAAAGAAGTCCACCAAAAATTCCACCGACCGGTATGCCCGCTCGTTGCTGCCCAGCACCACGCCCAGCGGCACACCGACCACGGCCGCAATCATGAAAGCCTGAAAGGTGCGCCACAGCGTCACCGCAAAGTCTTTGAGCAACGGCCCACCCGCCAGCCCGTTGATCAGGCTGGTGATGGTTTCCGCAGGCGGGGGCAGCAAGATGGGCTTGATGAAGCCAAAGCGCACCACCACGTCCCAGACCATAAACAGCAGAACCGGCCCGATGAAGGGAATCACCCGGTCCCAGTTGGGCACACGCGGGCTTGACGACACGGCGGTGGGCTGCGTGGGGGGCGCCCAGGGCGCCCCCGCGCCAGGCGCTTGTGTCACGGGAGTGGAGTCAGACATTTTTTACCCCTTGTAGAGCATGGAGTCCACCATCAGGCGGGACGAGAAGATGCCTTTTTCCGAAAACAGATCAAAGAACTTCTGGAAATGGGCAATGTCAGCCGGCGTGAACTCGTTGTACATGGTGTAGGCCGCCAAAGGCACTTCGCTGGTCAACGCGCCTTCGATGGCGGTATAGCCCTTGAGGAACTGGCGCGCCTCGGTGGGCTTGCTGCGCACATAGGCCACGCCTTTTCCGTAGGCGGTGATGTACTTTTTGGCCACCTCCGGGTTGGCTTTGATGAAGGCCGAGGTCAGGGCCGCGGAGCCACCAAACCAGGGGGCCATGGGGTCGCCCAACACGTATTTGGAGATGACGCCAGCCTCCAACACCCGGGTGGTGCCGTTCAGGCGGCCGATGGTGCCGGTGGGCTCCAACGTGTAGGCACCGTCCAATTGGCCAGCGGCCAGAGCAGCCACATGCTGGCCAATGGGCAACTCCACCACTGTGGCACCCGTGGCGCCACCGCGCTCCAGCACGGTTTTGGCCAGCGTCACATTCTGGATGCCAGGGCCGGAGCCAATGCGCTTGCCCTTGAGGTCGGCCATGGTTTTGGCGGGGCTGCCAATGGGCACGATCACCTCGTCGAGCACATTCTTGACGTTACTGGGGTTGGAGCAGAAGATCTTGAATGTGCCCGGCGCGGCAATTTCACCCACGGCAAGGTTGGCCGAACCCGTGCCGTTGGCGCTGCCGTCCACCCGGTCGGCCAGCATGCCTTCCATGATTTGCTGGGCGCCGGCAAATTTGATGACCTCGACGTTGAGGCCGGCTTCCTTGAAGTAGCCCAGCTCCACGGCGGCATAAAAAGGCAGCCCGGCTGCAATCGGCCAGTAGCCGATGCGAATCTTGGGGCCGCTTTGGGCTCGCACAATCGCCGGCATGGCCAGTGTGCCCAGCAAGGCACCCGCGCCTTGCAGCATTTGCCGCCGGGACGACCCGGTGGCGTGGCTGGATGCAACAGGCGTGCTCAGAAGGTTGGAGTTGTCAGTCATGGTGTTTCCTTGGTTTACGAGTCAATGAAAGGGGTCAAAAGGAGTGAAACGGTGAAGCGTCAGGGCTTGAGCGAGCCCATGTAGGCGCGCCAGCCGCCATGGGCGGTCACGTCCAGCGCGGCGTCCAGGGCATAGCCCTCGCACACAAAGCCGGTGACCCAGGTGCCGTCAGCCAGCTCCAGCTTGCCCAAGCCCAGGGGCGATGGAATCAGTGCCAAAAAACTGCCCACCTGGGCCAACGGGATGTCCCACACCTCCACGGCAATGGCCGCGCCTTGGGCCTCCACCCGCTTAAGGCCGGGCTTGGGGGGCACGGTGCCCGGCAAGGCATACAAACGGTATTGGTTGGCGGTGTGGGTGGTTTGAACCAGACTGGCGCCGCGCTCGGTCAGCTGGCTGTTCAGGGGCATGCCGCTCAAATGAGCACCGACTACCGCGACCTTCAAACCAGGTGCTGGAGCAGCGATAACACTCAAAGCCTCAGGCGCCGGTAGGGGCTGCCCCGTGGCGCCCATCGTCAAGCCGGTGGCGTGGTGGTAACGCTGACCCAACTCAGCCAGCTGCCAGTCGCTGCCGCACTGCCCGATCAAGGTGATGCCAAAAGGCAGACCATCCGGGCGAATGCTGCTGGGCACCGAGATGGCGGCGTAGTCCAGCAAATTCACAAAGTTGGTATAGAACCCCAGGTTGCGGTTGAGCGCAATCGGGTCGGCCTGCATCTGGGCGATGGTGTAGTGGGTGGGCGCCGTGGGCACCAGCAAGACGTCAATTTTTTGCCACATCGGGGCGGCTTGCTGGCCGTAAGCGTGCAACTGCGTTTGCGCTAAGTAGAGGTCGGCCGCACTGTATTGGCGGCCTTTGGCAATGATGGTGCGCACCGGCTCAATCACCTGGTCCTCATGCGCGTCAAAGAAACCCCGGATCGCCTCGTAGCGCTCGGCCACCAACGCACTCTCATACAGCAGCGCAGCCGCTTGGGCCAGCGGGGTGTAGTCAATGACCACCGCCACACCGCCCATCGCGGTGAGCCGCTCAACCGCCTGCGCAAAGGCTTCTTGGGCTGCCACATCGCCAAAAAACTCCAGCCTGGACGGCACGCCAAAGCGAAAGCGGCTGCCCAAGGCTTGTGTGGACAAGGTCAAGTCGCGTGAAAACGGATCGAGCGGGTCATGGCCCATGACAGACTTCAACACCCGCGCGGCTACATCCACTGTGCGCGCGAAGATGGAGACGCAGTCCACGCTCTGCGCGGCGGGCAAGACCCCGCGCGTGCTGATCAGGCCTTTGCTGGGCTTGAATCCCACAATGTTGTTGAGTCCGGCAGGTACCCTGCCGGACCCGGCGGTGTCTGTGCCCAAAGAAAAGTCCACCTGACCCGTGGCCACCACATAAGCCGAACCAGCGCTGGAGCCACCTGACACATAGGCCGGGTTGATCGCATTGGGCACCGCGCCATAAGGAGAGCGGGTGCCGTTCAGGCCGCAGGCAAACTGGTCCAGGTTGGTCTTGCCCGTGAGCGCCGCACCAGAATCGAGCAGCTTGCGCACCACTTCAGCGTCCTGCCCCGGCGTGAAGCTGAAGGCGGGGCACCCTGCCGTGGTGGGTTGCCCGCCCACATCGATGTTGTCCTTGATGGCGAATCGCAAGCCACCGAGAGCGCCAGCAGCGGTGCGACTGAGAGGCGCCTCAAACTGGAGAATCCAGGCCTGTGGCGAGTGCCCTGCCCCGGTTGGCAGGCCCAAGGGAGAATTGGAGTTGTCTGAAGTTTTTTGCACCATTTTGGAAATCCATTCTTGTATCCAAGATGATTAAGCAAAAGGTGTGCCAATAGTTCAGCGCAATACCGGGGCATCACTGAGTCAAGGCGGGTTTGGAAAATGACGAGGTGAGCGGGCGACGCAAGGTCGTGAATTGCTATATTTTTGGACGATCAATAGCTTTATTCATCAATGGCTACCGCGCCATTGGATCCTTGACCGACAAAAGTACCACGGCCCGGGCCTCCATGGCCTGCCCCAGCCCGACCGGGCCCATTTTCTCGGCGGTTTTAGCTTTGACGTTGACCTGATCCACGTCCAGGCCCAGCGCCTTTGCAATGCGCGCGCGCATGGCCTGAATGTGCGGCATGAGCTTGGGTGCCTGGGCAATCACGGTGCTGTCAATGTTGCCGATTTCAAAGCCCTTCTCCCGCACGCGGCGAACCGCCTCGGTCAGCAGCACGACTGAGTCCGCGCCCTTGAAGCGCGCGTCCGTGTCCGAAAAATGCGTGCCAATATCGCCCAAAGCCGCGCCACCCAACAGCGCATCGGTGATGGCGTGCAGCAGTACATCGGCATCCGAATGCCCCAAGAGCCCCAGGTGATAAGGGATCTCCACGCCGCCAAGAATGAGCTTGCGCCCCTCAATGAGCGCGTGAACGTCCCAACCTTCGCCAATTCTGAATTTCATAAGTTATCGTCTAAATCATGTTTTATTATTGAACTCCAGATGCTGCGGACATCAGGACAATTTTGAAATTGGCCTGATTTCAAGAACTGGAGTCCGTCATTTTTCCAATCAACTTGACTGCAACACCTCCGCCAGGAATCAAGCTACCCGCCACTTCGGCACCGAGATCCACAA
>CAZBKX010000176.1:0-1540 GCA_964492535.1 uncultured Rhodoferax sp.
TTGCTCGAGACACTGGCGCTGATCGCCTATCGCCAGCCGATCACGCGCGGCGAGATCGAGGACATCCGTGGCGTCACGATCGCCTCGACCATCATGCGCACGCTGCATGAGCGCAACTGGATCCGGGTCGTCGGCCATCGCGAAGTGCCGGGCCGGCCCGAGCTGCTCGGCACGTCGCGCGAGTTCCTGGATTATTTCGGCCTCAAGAGTCTCGATGACCTGCCGACGCTTGCCGAGTTGCAGGACCTCGATGACATCAACGAGCAGCTCGACCTGCCGGGAGCGCCGACCGTGGTCGAGCCGATTGCGTTGCCGCCGCCCGCGGCGCAGGGCGAGGAGGCGGCCGCCGAGCTCGACGACATGCTCGATGACGAAGCTGCCGCGGACGACGAGGACGATGACCATCCTCAGCTCGATGCACCAACGCTGGTGGCTTCGCCGCCGCACGACGGCGAGCGCTGACCGCAGCTCTTGGACGAGCGACTCCACAAGCTGCTGGCCCAGCACGGGATAGGCTCGCGTCGCCAAGTCGAGTCATGGATCGCTGAAGGTCGCGTGCTGGTGAATGGCCGTCCGGCCGAAACCGGGCAGCGCGTGCGGCCGGGCGACAAGATCGTCGTCGATGGTCGCGACGTGACGAAGCGACTGGCCCACGGGCCGGCCCTTCAGGTCATCGTCTATCACAAGCCGAGCGGCGAGTTGCTGCGTCGCCAGGAAGGCGACGAACGGGTGGGCGTCGAGGCGAAGCTGCCGAGCCTCCGTTCCGGTCGCTGGTTGTCCATCAACGCGCTCGGCTTTGACGAGGATGGCCTGCTGATCTTCGCGAGCGACGGTCCCCTCGTCTCGAGCGTGACCCGCCAGGCCGCCACGATCCCTGTCGAGTATCGCGTGCGTGCACTGAGGCCGCGGCAGTCCGAGGACTGGCCGGCAATCCCGCTCGAGGTCGACGTCGAAGGCGACCACGTGCCGCTCTCCGCCGTAGACAGGCTCGAAGGCGGCACGACCAACACCTGGTTTCGCGTTGCCGCGGAAAGGACGCTGCCGCGTGGCGCGATCCGCGCGCTGTTCGATGCCGCGGGCCTCAAGGTGAGCCGCACGATGCTGGTGAAGTGGGGGCCGGTCACGCTGCCGCGCGACCTGCCGCGTGGCCGCTCGCGCGAGCTTGCCGGCGAGGAACTCGATGCGTTGCTCGTGCTTGGTGGCAAGCCTCGGTCGACGGCGCGAGAGAAGCGATCGAAGCCGGCGCGGGCTCGGCCAGGCTCGGGTCGCGCAAAGTCGGGTCGCAGCCGGCGCTGATTTCGCGCGCGTTCTCCGCGCGCCGTCACCGAACCTTCATCTGTCAGACATGAATCCGTAGTGGTCCGGATCTAGCCTTCGCGCGAGTCGCGACGCTCCCCGTCGTGGCACCGCAAGGGGACGACATGGAATCCTCGGGCTCCATTGCACTCTGGCAGCGCCTGGAGCAGATCGAGCAGTCGCTGTGCCTGCGGGTGAACCGGGGTTGCCGTTACCCGTCGGTCAAGGCGCTGTTTTCGGTTGT
>CAZBKX010000177.1:0-5078 GCA_964492535.1 uncultured Rhodoferax sp.
CCTGATCGGCAAGTTTGTGAACATCGCCTCGCGCGCTGCCGGCTTCCTGACCAAGCGCTTTGAGGGTCGCCTGACCGATCAGTTTGGCGAGGCTGGCACCGCCTTGCTGGCCGAGGTACTTGAGCGGGTCCAGCCCGGTGCCCCGGCTTTTGCTCATTTTTTCGCCATTGTTTACAGTCAAAAAACCGTGCACAAAGATGTTGTTCGGGGTTTTGCGGCCGCTGAAATGCAGCGTGGCTGGCCAGAACAGGGTGTGAAAGGTGACGATGTCCTTGCCGATGAAGTGGTACTGCTCCAGCTCGGGGTCGGCCATGTAGTCGTTGTAATTCTCGCCCCGCTTGCCTAGCAGGTTCTTCAGGGAGGCGAGGTAGCCGATGGGCGCGTCCAGCCACACATAGAAATACTTGCCCGGCGCATCAGGAATCTCGATGCCAAAGTACGGTGCGTCGCGGGAGATGTCCCAGTCGCCCAGGCCTTCGCTCTTGCTCCCATCCGGGTTGGTGCGCACCGAAAACCATTCCTTGACCTTGTTGGCCACTTCGGGCTGCAGGCGCGGTTTGCCGGACTCATCGTGGCCTTGCGTCCATTGCTCCAGAAATGCCACGCAGCGCGGGTCAGACAGCTTGAAGAAGAAGTGCTCCGAGCTTTTGAGTTCGGGCTTTGCCCCGGAGAGCGCCGAGTAGGGGTTGATCAGGTCGGTGGGGGCGTAGACCGCGCCGCACACCTCGCAGTTGTCACCATACTGGTCCTTGGCGTGGCACTTGGGGCACTCGCCCTTGATGAAGCGGTCGGGCAAAAACATGTTCTTCTCGGGGTCGAAGAACTGCTCGATGGTCTTGGTCTCAATCAGCGAGCCGCCCGGGTTATCACGCAGGTCCCGGTAAATCTGGCGGGCCAGCTCGTGGTTCTCGGGGGCATCCGTGCTGTGCCAGTTGTCAAAACCGATGTGAAAACCATTCAAATAAGGCGCACGGCCGGCTGAGATGTCGGCCACAAACTGCTGGGGCGTTTTGCCAGCCTTTTCAGCCGCGATCATGATCGGCGCGCCATGCGTGTCATCCGCACACACAAAGTTGACCGCATGGCCCTGCATCCGTTGAAACCGCACCCAGATGTCAGCCTGGATGTATTCCATGATGTGGCCGATGTGAAAGTTGCCGTTGGCGTAGGGCAGGGCGGTCGTGACGAAGAGTTTGCGTGGCATGGGGTGAGGGCTTTCAGAAACAGCCTTTGATTTTAGTCGGGCACGGTCGATGGGTTCGGTGCAGTCAGCTGGTGCTTGGCCCGCGACCCGGGTGGGCGACCTGCAGCGCCTCAGCGCAGTCGCAAGGGGTCGCGACGGCGATCCTGTTGGCGCTCGGTTGGTTGGGCCCCGGATGGGGCCTCCCGATCGACCCAGTCAAAGAACTGGCATATTTCCGCCTGCTGCCGCTTCGCGTCAGCGTAGCCCAGTGCCATCAGTTCACGGGTGTAACCGGATTCAAACAGCAAATAGCTGGCCAGCGCCGAGCCCTTGATATCGGCTTTGGCCGATGACACGCCCACCCCCCCGAGCATGGTACGCACCGCTGCTGGCAGGTCATCCACGTGGCGGGACGCAATGGCGTCCAGCCGCTGGGATGGCTCGATCATCAGCAACTCCACCGGACGCAGGGTGCTGGCGTTACGAGCCTCGGGTGGCACCAGAGTCAGAGTCTGGTTGATGCGTCGCATGCGCTCCACGTCCACACTCAGTGCGTCCAGAAAAATGCTCGATAGCGCGTGGCCGGCAATCTGAGCCAGCGACGGGTAACTGTTGGTCGTGTGCAGATGCGCCTCATTTTTCGGCTCATGCATGCGGCCTGCGCCCACCACCAGGACCTTGGTGGCCCCCAGATGAATGGCCGGCGATACCGGCGCGGACTGGCGCATGGAGCCGTCGCCAAAATACTCGTTTTGTCCATCCATCTGGAGAGACGTCGCCGGAAACACAAAAGGAATCGCCGAGGAAGCCAGCAGGTGCGCGTGCGAGATCCGGTCCCGCACCGCGCGCCGCTGAGACCGGACCCAGGGCATGATGCGCTTGTCGCCTTCAAAAAAAGTGATGTGTTCGCCCGAGCTGTAGCTGGAGGCGGTCACCGCGAGGGCCCGAAGATGGCCCGCGCGGATGAGGGTTGGCAGACGCTCCAGCGGCACCAGGCGGGTCAGCAATTCGCCCAGCGGCGCGTTGTCGAGCAAGGAGCGGGGCTTCAGGCGTCGCCATTTGGCGACCAGCCAACCAAGCGACAGCAGCGTCATCCAGGTGGCGCCAGAGCGCAACATGCTCAAGGAATCCGCCCGGTACACGTGGTGTGCCCGAAAGTTCTTCCACACCTCAACGATGCCGCGCACAGTGCCGTCGAAATCATCGGCCCCGCAGGCCAAGGCCGATGCGTTGATCGCCCCTGCCGAGGTACCCGTGATGATGGGAAACGGGTTGACGCCCCCGATCACCCCGGCCGATTTTCTGATGTCGGCAATGGCTTCAAGTACTCCCACCTGATAGGCTGCACGCGCGCCGCCGCCCGTCAGCAGCAAGCCGATGACGGGCGGAGTGAGGGAGTCGTCAGGCATAAATTCATTATGGCGGGCAGTCTGCAGGGCGCGTCCTAAAAGAGGTGCAAATCGAATGGATTTTGCGAGCTATGGGTAAAACGCAACATGTGCGCCAAGGGGTAAACCCGGATTCGCCTGCGCCGGCAAGGTCAAGCTTGTCTTGGCTAGACTATCTGCTTACAGGAGAAATACATGGCAGTGACAGAACAGAGGCTGATGGACGCACTCAAAGGCGTGGTCGATCCCAACACCGGGCGCGACTTTGTATCGTCCAAATCAGTCAAAAACCTGACGGTGAACGACGGCGACGTCACCTTTGACATCGAGTTGGGTTACCCCGCCAAAAGCCAGATTCCCGGTTTTCGCAAAGCCCTGATTGCGGCTGCGAAGAGCGTGGCGGGTGTCGACAACGTGTCGGTCAACATCAATATGAAGATTGCTGCGCACTCGGTGCAGCGCGGCGTGCAGTTGCTGCCCAAGGTCAAAAACATTGTGGCGGTGGCGTCCGGCAAAGGCGGCGTGGGCAAGAGCACCACCGCGGTAAACCTGGCGCTGGCCCTGGCCGCCGAGGGCGCCAGCGTGGGTATTCTGGACGCCGATATTTACGGCCCCAGCGTGCCCATGATGATGGGCATCACCGGCAAGCCTGAGAGCGCCGACGGCCAGACTATGGAGCCGCTGGAGAACTACGGCGTGCAGGTCATGTCGATTGGCTTCTTGGTGGCGCAGGACGAAGCCATGATCTGGCGCGGCCCCATGGCCACCCAGGCGCTGGAGCAGTTGCTGCGCCAGACCAACTGGAAAGACCTGGACTATTTGATTGTTGACATGCCCCCGGGCACGGGTGACATTCAGTTGACGCTCAGCCAGCGCGTGCCCATGACCGGTGCCGTGGTGGTGACCACCCCGCAGGACATTGCTTTGCTGGATGCCAAAAAAGGCATCAAGATGTTCGAGAAGGTGGGCGTGCCGATTTTGGGTATTGTGGAAAACATGGCAGTGCACGTGTGCACCAACTGTGGCCATGTAGAGCATATTTTTGGCGCCGATGGTGGCAAAAAGATGGCGGCTGACTACAAGATGGACTACCTGGGCGCCTTGCCCCTGAACATGCAGATCCGGCTGCAGGCCGACAACGGCCGGCCCACCGTGGTGTCGGACCCCGACAGCGATGTGGCAGCCATCTACAAAGCCGTGGCGCGCAAGGTGGCGGTGTCGATTGCGGCGAAGAACAAGGACTTTTCCAGCAAGTTTCCGTCGATCAAGATCTCCAAAGATACGTGATTTGACCTGCGCGGACGGTCTGGCAACGACTGACTCCGAGATCGGCTGCAGCGAGGTAAACGGATATGAACCTGCTTTCTTCCCTGCGCTACCTGGTGGCCTTGCACGAGCACCGTCACTTTGGGCGCGCCGCCCAGGCTTGCAATATCACCCAGCCGGCACTCTCCAATGCGTTGCGCGCGCTGGAGACGGAGTTCAATGTGGTCATTGTCAAGCGGGATCGCACCTACGCCGGATTGACTGCGGAGGGCGAGCGCGTGCTGGCCACCGCTCAATCCATGCTGCACGAGCATGCCGTGTTGCAGCAGGAGTTGCACAGCAAACCCGAGGTGCCACACGGGTCTTTGAGAATCGGTGCGGTACCCACCGCCATGCCGATTGCGGCACGCTTTGCCGCCCTGCTGCAGGCGCGTCACCCTGGCATCGTCCCCATGGTGCTGTCCATGAGTTCGCAGGACCTGGAGCAAGGGTTGGGCGACTTGTCGCTTGACCTGGCTCTGGGCTACACCGACCGCATGGGTCCGCGGGCTGCCCGGTGGGTGGCGTGCCCGCAATACACCGAACACTATTTTTTGTTGCGTCGCGCCAGCAAGCCGCATCCCAATGGCCTGCAGATCGGGCCGCCCATGACCTGGCAGGACGCAAGTCGCTTGCCCCTGTGCATGCTGACGCCGGACATGCACAACCGCACCGTCGTGGATGCGGCGTTTGCCGCGGCAGGGGTGTCGGTGCAACCGGCCCTGCAGACCAATTCCGTCCTCACCTTGGTCCTGAGTGTGGTGGCGGGCCAACTGTGCAGTGTGCTGCCCGGCGCTTTGGTGGGTACCGTGCGCCATGACCGTGAGCTTGAAGCGCTGCCCTTGACCGCGCCGGACGTCCTGACGCCGATTGGATTCATGTCGCATGGCACCGCCAGGCCTTCCCGGGCCTTGCAGGCTGCTTTGACAATGGCGCGGGATGCCCAGTGGCTGGACCATGTGCAAGCTCACAGTGGCTTGCTGGTTTAGTCTAGCCTGATGCGCGGATGATGTCGTTATATCGGGGCAGCCTATGGCAATGGGCTTAAACCCAATTCTTTCACCTGAATCCGTGAGCCGATAACCTGTCCACCCAATATTCGTTTGATTTTCTGGTTGATATCCAATTCTGATTCGGATTTCGTCCTCAGCCATGCTCCAAATTCCCCAGACTACCACATGCGTGTACCCCGGTACACCATT
>CAZBKX010000178.1:0-1989 GCA_964492535.1 uncultured Rhodoferax sp.
GGCCAGCCGATCGAGCGCGACCGCTCGAAGGACGAGCCGCCGTTCGCACCTGAATGGACGGCGCGCCTGGCCGTCGCCTACACGTTCAGCCTCGCCGAGAATGGCGGCCTGACGCTGTCGGCCGACATGATCTACCGCGACAAGCAGTGGCTTTCGGTGGACAACCGGGACGTGCTGACACAGGACAGCTATGCGCTGATGAATGTGCTCGTGAGCTGGGCGTCGGCATCCAACCACTGGTACGGCTCGGCCGGCATCAAGAACCTGACCGACGAGGTCTACAAGGTGGACGCGCAGGAGTTCTCGAGCGTGGGCAACATCCAGACCGCCTATTACGGTGACCCGCAGACCTGGCAGGTAATCGCCGGCTATCGCTTCTGATGACCGACCTGGCGGGCCGGCTGGTCCGGCCCGCCACTGATCGGCGGGATGCCGTCGAACGCTTGTGACGCGATGCTCGGGCAGAGTACCCATGACCTGGTTCGCGGCTGATTCGCCGCTCTTTCCAGAGATCATCGCGCTTCACGGCAAGTGGCAGGGCGCGAAGCCCGCGGTCGTGGACGGCGGCCGCGCCCTCTCATGGCACGAATTCGACCTTGGCACGAACCGGGTCGCGAATGGGCTGCGCTCGCTTGGGCTTACGCGCGGCGATCGAGTCGCGGTGCTGATGCACAACAGCCTCGAGATGCTCGAGGCCATCTGGGGCGTGCTGAAGGCTGGCGGCGTCGTAGTGCCGCTCAATCTCTCCATCACGGACGCGGCGGTGGTCGCGATGCTCGCGGACTCGGCCGTCGTGGCGGTGATCGCGTCGGACGAGCAATGCCGGCGAGTCGAGATGCTCCGGTCGCAGCTTCCCGCGCTGCTGAGCGGTGGCTGCATCGCCTGCGACGCGCCGGATGCCACGGCAGGCTGGCACGAATACCGCGCCTGGCGCGATTCGCACTCGCCGGACCTCCCGGTCGCCCCGCTCGCGGATGACGACGAGTGCAACATCATCTACAGCTCCGGGACGACCGGCCTGCCAAAGGGAATAGTGCACACGCACCGCCGGCGCCTCGACTGGGCGTACGACCTCGCTATCGCGCTGCGCTACCACTGCGGCGCGCGCACTCTCTGCTCGCTCGGCCTGTACTCGAACATCAGCTGGGCCGGCTTTCTCTGCACGCTGCTCGCCGGCGGCACGGTCGTCGTGATGCGCGCGTTCGAGCCGCGGGCGTTGCTCGAGACCGTCGAGCGCGAGCGGATCACGCACGGCGCGATGGTGCCGCTGCAGTTCCAGCGCGTCCTCGAGCTGCCGGACTTCGATCGCTTTGACGTCAGCTCGCTGCGCAGCCTGATGTGCTGCGGCTCGCCGCTCGCGGGACCGCTCAAGGCGCAGGTCGTCCAGCGCATGCGCTGCGAGCTCATCGAGCTCTACGGGCTGACCGAGGGGCTCATCACCACGCTCGCCCCGGAAGACGTGGAGCGCAAGCTTGCGTCGGTCGGCAAGCCGCTGCCTGGACGGATATCCGCATCCTCGGGCCGGACGACCGCGACGTGCCGCCGGGCGAGTCGGGCGAGATCGTCGGCCGCGGGCGCATCGTGATGACGGGCTACCACGCACGGCCGGACGCCAATTCGGAGGCGACGTTCGTGGACGAGCAGGGTCGCCGCTGGCTGCGCACCGGCGACATCGGGCGGCTCGACGAGGAGGGTTTCCTCTACATCGTCGACCGCAAGAAGGACATGATCCTGTCCGGCGTCCAGAACATCTATCCTGCGGACATCGAATCGGTGATGCTGGGCCATCCCGACGTCGCGGAAGTCGCGGTGATCGGAATTCCGAGCGAGCGTTGGGGCGAGACGCCGCTCGCGGTGGTCGTGCCGCGGCCGGGCGCCAGTGGTGACGCTGCAGCGCTCACGGCCTGGACGAACGAACGCGTCGGCCGGCAGCAGCGGATCAGCGCAATTGCGTGGCGGGACTCGCTGCCGCGCAACGCGAATGGCAAG
>CAZBKX010000179.1:0-3342 GCA_964492535.1 uncultured Rhodoferax sp.
ATTCGGATCACACCGAAATAGGAGGCATTGCCATAGACCGACACCCCCATCAAGCCCCCCAAAACAATAGCCGCCAACTGCAAGCCGCTGCTGCGCTGCTCGGGCCGGCGCGACAGTTCCTCAATGGCAAACATCACCCCGCCCAAGGGCGTATTGAAGGCGGCCGCAATGCCAGCCGCCCCGCCCGCCATCATCAAACCATGGTCGGAAATCTGGGACCGTTGGGGTAACCAGCGCCTGGCGTGGTGCATCACACCAGCAGCAATCTGGACCGACGGCCCCTCGCGTCCCAAGGAGAGGCCTGCAAGCATGCCCCAACTGGTCAGGAGCATCTTGGCCACCGTGAGCTTGATCGACACAAACAAGCTGCGATCCGCTCTGGAAACCTCCGGCGTCAACGCGGCCATCACCTGCGGAATGCCTGACCCCGCTGCCCCGGGCGCAAACCGGCGCGTCAGCCACACAATGGCGGCCGTAGAAGCAGGTATCCAGAGCATGGGCCCCCACCAGAACGCCTTCTCGAACGCCACAAAATGCTCAAACGCCTGCTCGGTCATCCAGGTGAAGGCGACCACGGTCAAGCCGGCCAGCGCCGCAAAAGCCAAAACCACGCTGCGCCCAGCCCACAAGCGCCAGTCGTACAGCTCGTGCTGGACAGCCAGAAAAACAGGGGACTGAAATTTCATGGAGCGTCCTCACGCAGTGTCCGTGCGCTCGTCAAAACACAATGAATCGATGAGTGGATATACATTTGGTCAAATGCAGTTTGGTATATTGCAACAAATGTAATCGCCCGTGCAAATTCAGGGAATAGGCATTCACGACAAAGGAGACAGTCATGCTCAAAATTGGTGTTGTGGGCTACGGTAAAGCTGGCCAAGCCGTGGCCGAAGTGCTTCGCCACGATCCTCGTTTCGAGGTGGTCTGGGTCGCCCGGCGCACCTCCGCTGATCCGGCCGCGACGATCCCGGGCAGCACGATTCCCATCATCGGGCTGGACCAAGTCGTGCTGGGCGAATGGCTGGATGCGCATCCTGTTGATGCCTTGGTGGATTTTTCAAACTCCGAGACGGTCAAAATGTACGGCGAAGAGGTACGCCAACGCCAGCTGATGCTCGTCAGTGCCATCTCCGCCTACAGCGACACCGAACTCGACTACGTTCGCAGCCTGGGCAATGACACCCGGGTCTTGTGCTCGCCCAACATGACGGTGGGCATCAACTTCCTGATGTTGGCGGCCCGGTTGCTGCGTTCGATTGCACCTTTTGCCGATGTGGAAATCCTGGAGCAGCACTTCAGGGACAAGCCGGAGGTCTCGGGGACGGCCAAAAAAATAGCGGACAGTCTGTCGATTGACAACGGACACATCACCTCCCTGCGACTCGGCGGCATCGTGGGCCACCATGAGGTGATTTTTGGATTTCCGTACCAAACGGTTCGCATCATTCACAACTCGATCGAGCGCAAGGCCTTTGGCACCGGGGCCGCCTTTGCCCTGAGTGAATTGGCGACTTGTGAGCGAGGTTTTTATACCTTTGACGACCTGCTGATGCGCAAGGTGCGCACCCAGCTCGCCATGGGCTGAACAGGTGGCGACACCCCCCATGAAAGGGGGTCGCCATTGCGCTCTATGATCCGGGGCATGTTGTTACCTGATGAGCAAACCATGCCTCCAGAAATCCTGACGAATCCCCAGGCCGCCAACACCGCTCAGGTTCTGCGGCGTTTCCGGGTGGTGTTCAACGCCATTCGCAACCATTTCCGCCAGATCGAAAAACAAGTGAATTTGGGAGGGGCGCAAGTCTGGGCACTGAGTGTGGTCAGGGACCACCCGGGCATCGGCACGGGCATGTTGGCCAAACACATGGACATTCATCAGTCCACCGCCAGCAACCTGATCAAAACACTAGAACGCAAGGCGTTGATCAGCGTGAGCAAAGCCACAGAAGACCGCCGCAGCGTGCAGCTTCAAGTTCTACCCGCCGGGCTGGCCGTCTTGTCGCAAGTGCCCGGTCCGTTTGAGGGCGTCTTGCCGGAGGCCCTGGAAAAACTGCCCGCAGACACCTTGTTAAGGCTGGACCAGGACCTGGGCGAACTCATTACGCTGCTCAAGGCAGATGAACAGGCCGCAGGGATCCCTCTGGCACAACTCTGATTCAGAGCGCACAGGACCGGAATCCACAAAAAATGTCGTCCCGCTCCGGCTTGTAGAAATTGCGGTACTTTGGGTTTTTCATGCGGGCCCGGGTCGCAAACGACGCACCGCGCAACACTTTGTGGGTGCCAAACCAGGGTTCTGAGTAATCGCTGTAGGGATCAGCGGCAAAACCGGGGTAAGCGCGAAAGCTGGTACCCGTCCACTCCCACACATCACCCCACCTGAACCCGCGCCGCTGGGCCGTATGCGCGGCCAGTTCCCACTCTACCTCAGCGGGCAAGCGCCGGCCGGCCCAACGACACCAGGCGTCAGCCTCCCACCAGGTCACATGGGTCACGGGCTGCCCGCCCAACATATGGCGCACGGTGCCAAATCGGGTTTGACGCACCGCACCGCTGCTGCCCCCAATCTGCTCCACATACCGGGGTCCCCGGCGCCCCTCTCCCGCTGCTTTCTCTTGTAACCACTGCCATCCCGCAGCTTGCCAAAATTCCGGGCGGTCGTAGCCACCGTCATCGACAAATTCAACAAATTGGGCCCAACTCACCACCTGGGCATCAATCTCGAACTCCGGCACCGCCACTTCATGCGCACCCCGTTCGTTGTCAAAGCTGAACCCGGTATCACCCGCACTGCCCATTTGCCAACGCGCCGCAGGAATCAGCAAGGGCTCGCGCACGCCAGACGCCCCCGGCAAGCTCAAGCCCAGCGGCAAGCCCAAGGTTTGCGCCATGTAGATCAGCGCCTCCCCGTGCATGTCTTCGTGAAACAGCGCCAGGCGGTAAAAATACAGCGCATCGTCTCCAGCAGGTGCTTTCTCCAGCAACTCCAATGTGGACTCCAGGGTGTCCAGCAAGTAAGACTTGATCTGGCTCAGATCTGGCAAGTCCAGAGCCCAGCGGCTGCCATGGGCAACCCGGGATGAGTTCCACCACAGGTCAGCCCGGGGTTCCACCGAAGCCAGGCGAGTCGCCGCAGGGTCACAGGCTGCTCCCACATGGCGCTGGAGGTTGCGACCAATCCACCACTCCTGAAACCAGCCAATATGACCCAGCTCCCACAGTGGCAAATTAAGTTCAGCCAGCTGGGGCACCTGAAACCCGCTCTCACCCAGCACTTGTTCATACTGGCCGACCAGATGCAGCGTGTGATTGCGCGCATCCATCAGCGCCAACGACAGCAAA
>CAZBKX010000180.1:0-2376 GCA_964492535.1 uncultured Rhodoferax sp.
GTGCAGCAGCAGTTCTTCCCCGATTCGAGTCGGCCCGAGGTCTTGCTGGATGTCTGGTTCCCCGAAGGCACCTCGATTGCCGCCAACGAGCTGACTGTCAAGCGCATGGAGGCTCGTTTGATGCAGGAGCCCGGCGTGGACAGCGTGAGTACCTGGATCGGCTCGGGCGTGCCCCGGTTTTACTTGCCCATGGACGCCATTTTCCCGCAAAGCAACGTGTCGCAATTCATTGTGTTGCCCAAGGACCTGACCACGCGGGAGGCGCTTCGTCTGAAGCTGCCAACCCTGATGGCCCAGGAGTTTCCCGAGGTACGGGCCCGTATCAAGATCCTGCCTAATGGCCCGCCTGTGGCCTACCCGGTGCAGTTCCGTGTGGTCGGTGGTGAGCCTCTGGGTTTGCGGGAGCGGGCAGTCGTTGTCAAGGCGGTGATGCGAGAGAGCAGCTATTCCCGCGGCGTGAACGACAACTGGATCGAGTCCATCAAGGTCATGCGGCTTGAAGTGGATCAAGCCAAGGCCCGCGCGCTCGGGGTCAGCAGCCAGTCAATTGCGCAAGCGTCAAGGACCATTCTGAGCGGCACCACTGTGGGCCAATACCGAGAGGGAGACAAGCTGATCGACATCGTGCTGCGCCAACCGCTGGATGAGCGCAACGCTATCACCGATATCGGCAATGCCTATTTACCCACGGCCAGCGGCAAGTCGATTCCTCTGACCCAGATCGCCAAACCTACGTTTGCCTGGGAGCCGGGCGTGATGTGGCGCGACAACCGCGATTACGCCATCACGGTGCAAAGCGACATCGTGGAGGGCTTGCAGGGCGCCACCGTCACCGCTGAATTGCTGCCCAAGTTGCGTGCGCTGGAGGCCGCCTGGAAGGCACAGGGTCAGGATGTCTATCGGATTGAGGTCGCCGGCGCCGTGGAAGAGAGCGCCCGGGGCTCGTCCAGCATCGTGGCGGGCATTCCCGTGATGCTGTTCATCACCTTCACCCTGTTGATGCTGCAGTTGCATAGCTTCAGCCGCGCCATGCTGGTCTTTTTGACCGGTCCACTGGGTATTGCTGGCGTGGCGCTCGCCTTGCTGCTCTCCGGTCGGCCCTTTGGCTTCGTGGCGCTGCTCGGTGTGGTGGCCCTGATGGGCATGATTCAGCGCAATTCTGTGATCCTGATTGACCAGATTGAGCAAGACCGGGCCAAAGGCATTCCCGCGTGGGACGCGATTGTTGAGTCCACAGTGCGCCGCTCACGGCCGATCATTCTGACGGCAGCCGCAGCCGTCCTGGCCATGATTCCTCTGTCTCGGTCGGTTTTCTGGGGTCCGATGGCGGTGTCGATTATGGGCGGGCTCATTGTGGCAACGGTATTAACCCTGCTTGCCTTGCCCGCGATGTATGCGGCTTGGTTCAGGGTCAAACGGGAGGGTCCCGTAGCAGGTTAAAATCTCGAATTGACCTAATTCCAGAGGGTTGTCGCACAGACTTCCCTCCTTGTTTTATTGCGCGGGTGGCGAAATTGGTAGACGCACCAGGTTTAGGTCCTGACGTCCGCAAGGATGTGCGGGTTCGAGTCCCGCCCCGCGCACCAACTTAGTAGTAAGTTGTGGAGCAGTCCGCCGCCTGTCAAAGGTGCGGGTTGCTCCCAATGTTTTGAATTTTGGAGAACCACTATGGCTGTTACCGTTGAAACTCTTGAAAAGCTGGGGCGAAAAATAACACTGACCTTGCCGGTCGGCAGCATTCAGTCGGAAGTTGAGTCGCGCCTGAAGAAGCTCGCTCGCACCACCAAGATGGACGGTTTCCGTCCGGGCAAGGTGCCCATGAATGTGGTCGCCCAGCGTTACGGCTATTCGGTTCACTATGAAGTCATGAACGACAAGGTGGGCGAGGCTTTTGCTGTAGCGGCCAACGAGGCGAAGCTGCGTGTTGCAGGCCAGCCCCGTATTACGGAAAGCGCGTCTTCTGCCGAAGGTGAAATGGCCTTCGATGCGATATTTGAAGTGTTCCCGGAAGTCAAAATTGGCGACTTGTCCACTGCTGAAGTGGAAAAAGTGAACGCCGAGGTCACTGATGCCGCGATCGACAGAACACTGGACATCCTGCGCAAGCAGCGTCGCACCTTCGCGCAGCGCGCCCAGGATGCTGCAGCCCAGGAAGGTGACCGCGTGATGGTCGATTTCGAAGGCAAGATCGATGGTGAAGTCTTCGCTGGCGGCAAGGCCGACGACTTCCAATTCATCGTGGGCGATGGCCAGATGCTCAAGGAGTTTGAAGAAGCCACCCGTGGCATGAAGGCCGGCGAAAGCAAAACTTTTCAGTTGGCTTTTCCCGCTGACTACCATGGCAAAGATGTCGCAGGAATGACTGCTGACTTCATG
>CAZBKX010000181.1:0-3746 GCA_964492535.1 uncultured Rhodoferax sp.
CACCGTGGTGCGTCTGGACGACGCGGGCATGTCGGTGCAGATGGCCGAGTACGTGTGCCACGCTGTGATACGGTATTTTCGGGAGTTGGATGGCTACGAGGCAGATGCCCGCCAAGGCCGCTGGTCTTACCGCAAGCCACGCAACCGGGCCGATGTTTCGGTGGGCGTGATGGGCTTGGGCGTGCTGGGCGCGCGCGTGGCGCGAAGCTTGCGCATGTTCGAGTTTCCGGTCAACGGCTGGAGCCGCAGCGCCAAGGCCATTGACGGGGTGAACAGTTTTGCCGGTGCCGCGCAGCTGGATGATTTTTTGTGCGCCAGCACCGTGCTGGTCAACCTGCTGCCGCTCACGCCCGATACACAAGACATCATGCGTCTGGAAACCTTGTCCAAGCTGAAGTCGGGCGGTTACGTCATCAACGTGGCGCGCGGTGCGCATCTGGTGGATGACGACCTGATCACCCTGCTGGACAGCGGGCACCTGGCCGGCGCCACGCTGGATGTGTTTCGCACCGAGCCGCTGCCCCCAGAGCACCCGTTTTGGCAGCACCCCAAAATCATGCTCACCCCGCATACCTCGGCGCGCACCTTGCGCGACGAGTCCATTGCCCAGATTGCCGGCAAGATTCTGGCGCTGGAGCGCGGCGAGCCGATTGCAGGAGTGGTGGACGTGGCGCGCGGGTACTGAGCCCAACCGCAGCCGCACTGCCCATCAGGTTCAAGTTGGCGTGCTGCTGAGCTCGTTCGCTTCATGCTGCGCGTTGCTTGTCATTTTATAAAATGGTCGTAATATCAGTCCTTATTATTTTTAAGACTGTTATTGCGGACATGAAATACAAAGAAGCGCACTTGCTTGCACCGCTGCGCCTGAATGAAATGGCGGGCATTGGGGCCAAGCTTGCGCGTCTGCGCCGGGCGCGTCAAATGCGCCAGCTTGATGCGGCCGCGCGTGCCGGGCTGGCACGCTCAACCGCCGTGCTGATCGAAAAAGGCGACCCCAGCCGCACCTTGGGTCAGGTGTTGCGCTACCTGGAGGCTATTGCGCCGGGGCTCTCTTTGTTGGCACTCTTGCAAGAGAGTGATCCCTCGCTGAAAGCGCTCACGCAAGCTGAGGCGACACAGCGCGTGCGCTCCCTGTCGCCCGCAGAACTGATCAAGTTGGACTTTTGATGGCAACCAACGACGTTTTCGTCTTTGCGCACCTCTTGCAGGGCTGGGCACCCGCGGGTCGACTGACCCTCACGCAAGATCGGGACCTTGTGGCCTCTCGCTTTGCCTATGGCACGCGCTACATCGATCGCCCAGACGCTTTGGAGGTGGACCCGGTCAGCTTGGGGCTGAAAGATCGGCTGCGGGTGCGCGGCGCCGAATTGTTCCCCGTCAACCAACTCACTCAGTTCGGTGGCATCAGAGATGCCGCACCCGACGCCTGGGGCCGCCGCGTCATTGAGGCGCAACGCCGCGTTCCGGCTGATAGCCTCAGAGAGGCAGACTACCTGCTGGGCGCTGGCAGCGACCGCGTTGGTGCGCTGGATGTGCGCCACGCGCTGGGCAGCCCCGTACAAGCCGGTGCCGCGCCGGTCAAGTCCTTGCCTTATCTGATGGAAACGGCTGAGCGTGTGGAGCAAGGCCTGCCCGTGCCCACCGCCCTGACTGATTTTTTCGGTTCCGCCCCTGGCGCAGGTGGGGCACGGCCAAAAGCCTCCGTGCGTGACGAGACGGGCCTGCTTTGGCTCGCCAAGTTTCCCGCTGTGGGTGACCCCTTTGACGTGGCCCAAGCCGAGTGCTGCACCCTCCAGTTGGCCAAACGCTGCGGTTTGAGCGTGCCGGACGTCCGCGTGCAAGACGTTGGGGGCCAATCGGTGCTGTTGATTCGTCGCTTTGACCGTTATTGGCAAGCCCCGGACGCCGCCCTGGACGCCAACACTGTGCTGCATCAAACGCTGCCCGAGGCCAATTGGGTTGAGCATCGTTTGCCCTTTGTCAGCGGGTTGACCCTGCTCGCCTGCGACGAGTTTGAGTCCCGGCTCAAGGGCTACCGCGACTTGGTGCAAGCTGTGCGGGAATATGTCCACCCTGCCCAAATTCGCGCCAACAGCGAGGAGTTGTTTGGCCGGATGGTGTTCAACATCTTTGTCAGCAACGACGACGACCACCTGCGTAACCACGGGTTTGTGCGCGACCCCCGGTGGCCTGGCTGGACTTTAAGCCCGCTGTACGACGTGGTGCCCCGGCCCTGCGTGGCCTTTGAGCGTCAACTCCATTTGCAGGTAGGCACCCACGGCAAGCTGGCCACGCTGGACAACGCCATGTCGGCTTACAGTGCCTTCACACCGCACAGAACCACTGCCATCGCCATCATTCGCCGCATCTGGGGAGAGCTGCGCCAGTGGCGCACTGCCTTTGAGGACCTGGGCGCCAGCGGTCGCCTGATTGACCAAATGGCTCCCGCCCTGCGCGATCTGGACGATATTTGTTCGCCTGCGCTGCAAGCTGAACTGCGCAGGACTTCCCGTTAAATGCCCCTCCCGATGAAAGACGCCACCACGATTCAATGCTGCGGAGCTCATCGCGAACCCATTGGTAACAGCAGCGTTCGCACCCGATATGTCGCCCCGGAATCAAACTACGTTCACATTACTTTATCCTCAGGTGTTTCGCGCTCTCGGGCGCGTTTCACGAGTCACCATGAACCTTAACCACCTCCCCTCCCGCGTCAAACTGGTCGATGTCGGCCCCCGCGACGGTTTGCAAAACGAAAAACAACCCGTGCCCGCTGCCGTCAAGATCGAGCTGGTGCACCGCCTGCAGGCCGCTGGCCTGACCGAGATTGAAGTCACCAGCTTTGTGTCCCCCAAGTGGGTGCCGCAAATGGCCGACAACGCCGAGGTCATGGCCGGCGTCCAGCGCCAGAGCGGCGTGCGCTACTCGGTGCTCACGCCCAATATGCAGGGCTTCGAGGCCGCCCTGAAGTCAAATCCTGACGAGATCGTGGTGTTTGCGGCGGCGAGCGAGGCCTTCAGCCAGAAAAATATCAACTGCTCCATGGCCGAGAGCATTGAGCGCTTTGCGCCGGTGGTGCAGGCAGCGCGTTCAGCCGGCATTTACGTGCGTGGCGCCATGTCGTGTACGGTGGGTTGCCCATATGAGGGCGAGGTGGCGCCCGAGCGGGTGAGCTACCTGGCCGGGCTCATGAAGGGCATTGGCGTGCAGCACATCGGCGTGGCCGACACGATTGGTGTGGGCACGCCTTTGAAAGTGCAGCGCGCCATCGAGGCCACGTTGAAGCACTACGACCTGAACGACATCTCGGGCCACTTTCATGACACCTACGGCCAGGCCCTGGCCAACACCCTGATCGCCCTGCAAATGGGGGTGTGGCAGTTTGACGCCTCGGTAGCCGGCCTGGGCGGCTGCCCCTACGCCAAGGGCGCCACCGGTAATGTAGCCAGTGAGGATGTGGTGTACCTGCTGCACGGCATGGGCATCGAGACCGGCATTGACCTGGACAAGCTGGTGGATGCGGGGCAGTTCATCAGCGACTTTCTGGGCCGCAAGCCCAATTCCCGCGCGGCTACGGCCTTGCTCAACAAGCGTGCGGGCTAGATCAAGATGTGCGGTGCTGAATTGAAACCTCTTCCTGAAGGCGTGCAGCGCGTGGCCCGGGCGCTGCAAGACAAGGCCCATCCGCATGGGCCGGTGATGCTTGATGACGCGGCTCGCACCGCACAGCAAGCTGCTGATGCGCT
>CAZBKX010000182.1:0-2959 GCA_964492535.1 uncultured Rhodoferax sp.
AAATCAATCGACGAACTGAAGGCTCGTATCCTGAAGGGCATCGAAGAATTCAACTCCGCACCTGTCGTTTTCCGCTGGAATAAATTCGACCTCGGTCTGGCATGATATGTAATGCTATTGATGGAACTAACTACTAGTGAGTCTGGTCAGTGGGTTTGGCGTTCTGCCGCGTCATCTGGTTCTTGAGATCACGGAGCATGAGCGGGTGGCCGATATGGATGAGTTGTCCAGTGTTGTCGAGGTCATCAGATCAACCGGTGTGGCATTGGCTCTTGATGATTTTGGTGACGGTCGTTCCAGTCTTCGTCTCTGGTCGCAACTCAAGCCCGAGGTGGTCAAGATAGACAAGTACTTCACCAAAGAGCTCAGCCAGCATGGTGACAAGCTCAAGACCATCCAGGCTTGCCAATCCGTTGACTTTTTTGCCAGGAAACATCCCGATCAGTCACCACATTGAGCGGCTGCTTCAAAGTGGCGTCGATTTTGTCGCCTGCTATGCCGATCTCAACAACTTCAAGCCCTTCAATGACCAGTATGGATACTGGCGGGGTGATGAGATGATTCGCTTGGTCGCCAAACTGGCTGTAGCCCATTGCGATCCTTTGGCGGATTTCGTGGGTCATGTGGGCGGAGATGACTTCATCCTCTTGTACCAAAGTGCTGATTGGCAACAGCAGTGCCAAAACATGGTGTCCAAATTTGCAGTGTCGGCTGTTGAATTGTTTGACCCGCCAGCCCGTCTGGCTGGGGGCATTCATGCAGAAGACCGCCATGGCGTCACTCGTTTCTTTCCGATGACGACTTTGTCAATTGGCGCGGTCACGGTTCAGTCTGGGGACTACGTCAATGCCGAGCAAGTCGCCTCCATCGCGGCTCGGGCCAAACATGACGCAAAAACCAGTGGCGAAGGACTGGTAGTTCGCCAGAAATCAGACTTCTGCATTCACATCTAGTCAGTCAAGAAAATACTCGCCGACGATTGACAGTTCGGGTTCAGTAGACTTCAGGCACCAGAATTTCGTGCGAAACGGGCTGGCGTACATAGTCGTCGTGGCGCTCTCGGGGGGGCAGAACGATGGCGGGGTGCTCTATTTCGCCATAGGGGATTTGTCCCAACAAATGGTGAATGCAATTAAGCCGGGCTTTCTTCTTGTCGACCGCCTGCACCACCCACCAAGGCGCTTGGTCAATGTGGGTTCGTTCCAGCATCACCTCTTTGGCTTTGGTGTACTCCTCCCAGCGTCGGCGTGACTCCAAGTCCATCGGACTGAGCTTCCATTGTTTCAGCGGATCATGAATTCGGCCCAAAAATCGAAGGTGCTGCTCCTCATCGGAGATGGAGAACCAGTATTTGATCAACTGAATCCCCGAGCGCACCAGCATTTTTTCAAATTCAGGCACCGAGCGGAAGAACTCCTCGTACTGCTCGTCGGAGCAAAATCCCATGACGCGTTCCACGCCTGCGCGGTTGTACCAACTGCGGTCAAACAGCACAATTTCGCCCGCGCCAGGCAGGTGAGACACATAGCGCTGGAAATACCACTGGGTCTGTTCTCTGGCATTGGGCGCAGGCAGAGCCGCCACCCGACAAACCCGCGGATTGAGACGCTGGGTGATGCGCTTGATCACGCCGCCCTTGCCCGCTGCGTCGCGACCCTCGAAAAGAATGACCACCTTATGGCCCGTTTTGACCACCCAATCCTGTAATTTCACCAATTCGGCCTGCATTCGGAATAGCTCCCGAAAATACTGGCGGCGGCTCTCCTTGTATTGGGCTGATGAGGTGTCGAGCGGGCTGCCTGGCAGGTCGTCCAGGTTCCGGTCTTCCAGTTCCAGTTCGAGCTCTTCGTCGTAACTGTCAGCCAGATCGCGCCGAATACGCTGAACCAAGTCGTCTTCATATAAATTCACAGCGGGCTCCAGACACATAGGTTGATATCGGTGCTCGACTCTATGAAAAATTTGTGTCAAAAATATGACATAAATGGGTGAGGGTCAGCCTTTTCCTCAACATTGACGATTCGGCACGCTGATCACCGAATGTCACACTGATGTCACAAAGAATTCATATATTCAGCAAATCACCTCAATTGTCCCCTATCCAAATAAAGGAGCTTCGATGAAACTTGCCTTCAAAACAACCTTGCTTAGCCTCTCTGCTCTGGCTTCTTTGTCCTATCTCAATGTGGCTGGCGCGCAGGAGATCACAGGCGCTGGTGCCACATTTCCAGCGCCACTGTATGCCAAATGGGCTGCTGACTACAACAAAGCCACAGGCGTCAAGATCAATTACCAGTCGGTGGGTTCTGGTGCTGGCATCAAGCAAATTGATTCCAAAACAGTTGATTTCGGTGCCTCTGACATGCCGCAAACCGATGAAGTGCTCAAGACCAAAGGGCAATTCCAGTTTCCCGCCGTTATTGGTGGCACCGTCCCGGTGGTCAATATCAAGGGCATCGCTCCCGGCCAAATGAAGCTTGACGGTCAAGTGCTCGGTGATATCTACCTGGGCAAGATCACCAAGTGGAACGATGCGGCCATCAAGGCCTTGAACCCGACCTTGGCGCTGCCAGATGCGGCCATCGCGCCTGTTCGCCGTGCAGATGGCTCGGGCACCACTTTCAACTTCACCAATTACCTGAGCCGCGTCCACCCCGAGTGGAAGACCAAAGTCGGTGAGGGTACAGCGGTCAATTGGCCGGTGGGTGCCGGTGGCAAGGGCAACGAGGGTGTTGCTGCATTCGTAAACCGCCTGCCCAATTCGATCGGCTATGTCGAGTATTCGTATGTCAAGCAAAACAAGATGACCTACGCGCTCATGAAGAACAAAGATGGCGTGTTTGTGGCCCCCGATGACGAGACATTCAAAGCTGCTGCCGCAGGCGCCGACTGGAACAAGACTTTTTACCAGTTGATTACGGATCAACCCGGCAAAAACGCCTGGCCCATCACGACGGCC
>CAZBKX010000183.1:0-2993 GCA_964492535.1 uncultured Rhodoferax sp.
CATTTGTCTGCGTTGATGTGCAACACCTTTTGCATGGGGAAAGTCTCCTCTGGGTAGCGGCCGTGCAACCTATGCAAAGCCTTGCCTATGAAATGAAATACATAGCCATTGTTGGGCTTGTGGTTAAGTTGCAACCTAGGGACTACCCTAATGGGGAATTACAAAACACATGAAATTCTCAATTTGAAACAAATCAGCGCCCGCCGGCATGACGGCCAGGTGGTTAATATTTGCTGAATACCCAACGCGACCATGAGCCACACGCCACATCTATCCACGCCTGGTGCAGCCAGCCTGCATGCGGCCGGTTTGCCCGATGCCCAGCACCGCCTGCAAAGCATTGAGCAGGCGCGCCAAGTCGCGCTGCATGAGCGCGCAGCGCTGCCAGCGGGTTGGATCGCCCCCTGGATCGAACGATCATGGCAACGCTGCATTCATCAGGGTCTGCAACCCAGTCATCTGCAAGCCTTTGAGGCGCTGGGAGCGGCCCACCAACGCCACACACGGGAGGCAAACCAGCATTTGCGGCACACCGCCCAACCCATGCTGGAGAGCCTGGGGCGCGCCATTGTCAACACGCGCTACTTTGCCATCCTCACCAACGCCGCCGGCGTGGTGGTCGACGTCAGCGGCCCCATTGACCGCTCGGACCCCCGCGCCGACCTGATCACCCGCGTGGGCACGGATTTGTCGGAGGCCAGCATGGGCACCACGGCCATTGGTGCAGCGCTGGCCGAATTGCAGCCGGTGTGGCTGCACCGGGGGGAGCATTTTTTCTCGGCCAACGGCCATTACACCTGCGCGGGTGCGCCGCTGTTTGGCCCGGATGGCGCTTGTGTCGGCATGCTGGACCTGACCGGCATTGACGCCCTGGAGCGCCCGGAACTCAAGCACCTGGTGACCCAGTCGGCCAGCAAGATCGAGAACGCGCTGGTGCTGGCTCAGGCCCACAGCCTGATGGTGCGGCTGAACTGGCCCGGCTACGGCTTGGGCAGTGAGGCCGATGGCATCGTGTGCCTGGACGCCGACGGCTGGGTGACGGGTGCCAACCCGATTGCGCGCCAGATGGTGCCAGGCCTGGCACCAGTTCACCAGGGCGCTATTCATGTGGGCGAGCTGTTTGGCGTGGCCTTCGATCGGCTGTTTGAGGCTGCACGACGGCCGGGCACGGTGCTTGACATCCCGCTGTGGACCGGGCTGTGCCTGCAGGCCTTGCCGATCGAAGCCGCGTATGAAGCGCGCCCCGTCCATCGCATCCGCCAAGTCCCCCCGGGTGATAGCCGTCCCCTGAAAGCCATCGAAGACGATCTGATTCGCCAAGCGGTGGACCAGGCCCGCGGTAACGTGATCGAGGCGGCCAGAGCGCTGGGCATCAGCCGGGCCACGGTGTACCGCAAGCTGGGCAGCAAGCCCCCGGCCAGGTAGTCCGTCCTGCCTTCCCGCGATTCAAGCTTTCAGCCTGTTTGAGCGCACTGCCTGCGATACTTATCCATGCCAACTCGCCCCACGGAAAGATCCACACTGACAAGCCTGTGCAGTCTATGCCTTGCGCTGCTTGGTTTGGGCATATCCACCCCGAGCCTGTCTGGCCAGGCGCACATTGCCGTGGCCGCCAACTTTTCCGAGCCAATGAAAGCGGTGGCTGCTGTCCTCGAAAAAACGACTGGCCACACCCTCAAGGTCACCCTGGGCGCCACCGGCAAGCTCTATGCCCAGATCAAAAACGGCGCACCCTTTGACGTGCTGCTGGCGGCCGACACCAAAGCGCCCGCGCAACTGGAGGCCGACGGCCTGGCCCAGCCAGGCAGTCGCTTCACTTACGCCACCGGCAAATTGGTGCTGTGGTCCGCTGATGCGGCCAACGTGGATGACCAAGGCGCGGTACTCAAGACCGGCACCTTCCGCAAATTAGCCTACGCCTCCCCCAAGGTCGCTCCCTATGGTGCGGCGGCCGTTCAGGTCATGGAACAGATGGGGCTCACTGCCACCCTTGGCCCAAAGTTGGTGCAGGGCGAAAGCATTGGCCAGACCTTTGGTTTTGTCTTCACTGGCAACGCCGAGTTGGGCTTTGTGGCGATGTCCCAAGTGCTGCAGGCAGGCAAACTCAAAAGCGGCTCAATGTGGGTTGTGCCGCCCAACCTGTACCAACCCATCCTGCAAGATGCCATCGTGCTGCAGCGCGGTGCCAGCAACCCGGCGGCCCAGGCGCTGGTAGCGCTGCTCAAAAGCCCCCGCATCAAAGATCTGATTCGCTCCTACGGCTACGACATCTAGCATGCCGCTAACCGCCTCCGACCTGCAAGCCATTGGCCTGACCCTGAAGGTCGCCACGCTGACCACCGTCATTTTGCTGGTGCTTGGCACACCATTGGCCTGGTGGCTGGCGCGCACGCGCTCCTGGCTGAAAACACCTTTAAGCGCCATCGTGTCCATGCCGCTGGTGCTGCCGCCTTCGGTGCTGGGCTTTTACCTGCTGGTGCTGATGGGGCCGCAGGGGCCGTTGGGGGAATGGACGCAGGCGCTGGGGCTGGGGCTGTTGCCGTTTACCTTTAGCGGTTTAGTGGTCGCATCGGTGTTGTATTCCTTGCCCTTCATGGTGCAGCCAGTCCAAAACGCGATGGAGGCGCTGGGCGAGCGACCGCTGGAGGTGGCCGCCAGTTTGCGGGCCTCGCCGCTGGACACTTTTTTCAGCGTGGTGCTGCCCCTGTGCAAACCGGGCCTGATCACCGGCGCCATCATGAGCTTTGCCCACACGGTGGGTGAGTTTGGCGTGGTGCTGATGGTCGGCGGCAACATTCCGGGCGAGACCCGCATGGTGTCGGTGCAAATTTACGACCACGTGGAAGCCATGGAGTATTCCGACGCGCACAGGCTGGCTGCCGTGATGCTGGGCTTCAGCTTTGTGGTGCTGATGGTGCTTCAAATGGTGAACGGCGCTCGGCGCAAAGGGCCTGGTGCATGAACAACACGGCGGACCTGAAAGTCCAGGCGCG
>CAZBKX010000184.1:0-1668 GCA_964492535.1 uncultured Rhodoferax sp.
ACCCGCGCGGTGCGAGCGGCGTGGCCGGCACGGGCTTGTGCACCGCTTCGGCGGCGCGGGTGGCCACGAAGGGCGGGGCACGGCGCTCACCTACCGGCTTGCGCAGCACCTGCTGCGCCAGCGTGCCGTGGCGGTCGGTGACGAGCACGCGCGCCACCGCCTGCAGCAGCACGCGGTCTTCGTTCGAGATCTGTTCCGCGTGGCGCACGAAGATGCCACCCGGCCGATCGACCACGTGCGCCTCGACGCCGGCCGCGATGAGCCCGAGGATCTGCTCGTGCAGGCGCTGGCGGTAGAGGTCGCGTTCTTCGTTCCAGATCACCAGGTCGACCGCCAGACCCTTCAGTCGCCACCAGGCGTGGGCCTGGACCATCTGCCGCACCAGCTCGATGTTGGTGGCGTCGCCGATCTGCAGCAGCACGATCGGCAGGTCGCCCGAGATGCCGTAGCCCCACAGCCCCGACTGGCTGCGCCGGTTGCGCAGCAGCAGGGTGCTGTCGGCGCGCAGCGTCGGCTGCGAATAGATCACGGCGCTGGCCAACCGCGCATACAGCTCGGTGTCGGCTTCGCTCGCGTTGAGTTGGCGCAGCACGACTTGGCCGTGCGTCCACGCGAGTTCGAACACGCGGTCGGCGAGGCGCCGGTCGGCATACTTGGCGAGCAGCGCAAGGCAGCCGTCGCGCGACTCGGCCATGCCGTAGACGATGTCGATGGTGGCGGTCTGCCCCGGCTCCAGCGTGACGACGCGCCGGGTGGCGGCGATCGGGTCGAGCACCGATCCGGCAGTGCCGGACAAGACCCCGGCCGCGCTCATCGCCTGCGGTGCGGCGAGCGTGCGTCCGCGCCCGATGAAGCGCGCGCGGTCGGTCTCGTGCGACGCCGGACTCGCCTTGGCGCCGTGCACCGCCATCAGGTGGCACATCCACGGCACCGGCTCGTCTGGCGAGCGCGGGCGGCGCGTGCACAGCAGTGCGGGCAGGTCGGCGACCAGTTCGGTCTGCACGAACAGCTTGCTGAACGCCGGGTGCTGCACGTCGGCCGCGTGCGGCGCCGGACGACCTCGGTGTAGCTGGTGAGCTCGATGCTGCGCCGCGTGCGGCCGAGGTTGGTCAGGCGCAGGCGGCGCACTTCGATGTCGTCTTCGGGCGAGACGACGATCTCGGTGTAGGCGTCGATGCCCTGGTCGCGGCGGCGAAACTCGGCGCGGCCCTCGGTGAAGATGGCCTCGAAGGAGTCGGGCCGCCAGTGCGTGGGCTGGCTCGTGCTCGACCAGCAGGTGCCGGTCTCGGTGTCGCGCAAGTAGCAGAAGCTGCCCCAGGAATCGCAGGTGGGGTCTTCGCGCCAGCGCGTCACGGCCAGGTCGTTCCAGCGGCTGTAGCCGCTGCCCGCATTGGTGATCATCACGTGGTAGCGCCCGTTGGACAGCAGCTGCACCTCCGGCGACGACGTGTCCGGCGTGGTGATCAGGCGCAGCGGTGTCTCGGCGAGGCCGACGATCGGGCGCAGTTCGGCGCGGTCGGCCGTGTGCGGATGGAACGCCACGGCCTTCGGGATGCGCTCCTGAAGCAGCAGCAGCGTGGCCTGCAACTGCGGGTCGGCCTCGAAGCGGCGCTGCATCGGTTGGCCGAGCAGCAGGTGCGCCAGCGCCAGCAGGCTCATGCCCTGGTG
>CAZBKX010000185.1:0-2259 GCA_964492535.1 uncultured Rhodoferax sp.
TCGGTTGGGTAAATCGATATGCTACCCGTTTCCAGGACGTCATGGCAATGCCCAAGGCATAAAATATGGCTGTGCGCACGCGGCCGTTTCCACGCCGCACTCCTCGCCAGCGGTCGCACAAGCGAGAGCCTTGCCCCTAATCTGAACTTTGGCAGCCCTCTGAACGTAACCTCTTGTCCGCATTGATCTTTATCGATCTACGGGGTTGTCCTACTGGGTACAGGCGGGATTGAGCCCGAGCAGTGTGAAGGCCTTGGTCTGTATCGGCGTGGGGCGAGTGGTGAGGGTGATCTTGGCCTCGGGGTTGAGTGCGGTGTGGGTGATGTTGTAAGTCAAGGTGGCCAGGTCCTTGAGCAGTGTCCTGAAGCTGTGCAAAGGCAGGCCATCTTCGGCGCGCTTGGTTGCGTCCTTGGCCTTGGCCTGCTCGGATCGTACGGCCTTGACCACGGGTGAGGCGCGGCGGGCGCTGGCCTCGTCGAGGTATTCGTCGTCGAACAGCATGGGCTTCAGGCGCCGCCGCATGTGCCACTCCACGTAGTACGCCAGCATGCACAGGAACACATGCGCGCGCACGCGCTGCTCACTGTAGTGGAAGACCGGGCGCACATTCAGGTCCACCGTCTTCATCGAACGGAAGGCCCGCTCCACCTGGGCCAGGCTCTTGTAGGCGGCCACTGCAGCGGGCGCATCGAGCTGGTCCTTGGGCAGGCTGGTGCGAATCACGTACAGCCCGTCCAGCGCCGCCTCGGCGGCGATGGCTTCGTGCCTGCGCGCCCAGGCCAGGCTCGTGTCGGTGATGGTGAGCGCCAGATGCTTGGCCATGTGGAAGCGCTCGATGACGCGCCCCACGCGCAGCGCAATGGCCTGCTCGCCGCGCAGCGGGTTGCGCGCGCGCTTGGTCGCCGCGGCGATCCTGGCCAGATCGGCCTCGGTGGCGGCCAGCAGTTCCAGGCGCTTGCGCGCACGCGCCTCGGCCAGCAGCGGATTGCGGCACACCACCAGCCGCTCGTCGGGGAAGTGCTGGCTCGCGAGTTCCAGCAGATTGCGCTCGTCGAACAGCGAGGGCTGAAACGGCCCATGCTCGGCGGCAAGCTGCGCGATCTGCGGCGCACGCAAGCTGCTGACCCAGTCCATGGCCTCGGGCTTGAGCACCTGCGCGATGCGTGCCGAAGTCAGCATGCCCCGATCCCCTACCCAGGCGATACGCTCGATACCGAAGTGCGCCTTGAGCTTGGCCACCTGAGCCGCCACCGTGGCCGGGTCGGCGGTGTTGCCCTTGAACACCTGCACCGAGATCGGACAACCCTCGGCCGTGCACACCAGGCCGAAGACGATCTGCGGATCGTCGCGCTTGCCGTCACGCGAATGCCCGCGGGCGGCCAGTTCGCAGCAACGCCCGGTCAGCCAAGTCGAGGTCAGGTCGTACAGCACCAAGGTGCTGCCGCGCAGATGCTGGCGAGCCAGGCGCCGCTCGATGTCACCCTGAGCGTCGTGCAGCCAGTCCAGCGCCCGGTACAAATCATCGGCGCTGCATTGGCCCAACCCCAGCACGCGCCCCAGCGAAGAGGTGGCCGTGTCCTCCTGCAGCATGCGGTGCGTGGCGAGCTTCGAGGCCGGCTCCAGCACGCGCGCCACCAGCATCGCCTGCAACAGCGGCTGCAGATCCTGCGCGGCCGAAGCGAACCACCCGCTCGAACCCGCGCCACGGGCAGCGCCGAGCACCGCCGCGACATGGCCATGGGGCAGGCTGCGCTCGACGGTGAAGACCGACTCGGCACTGGGTACGGCGACACCACCGCGCAGCAGCACCTTCAGCCCCTCGATCACATCAGCCGACAGGCAGGACAGGTTGGCCAGAGTGCGCTTGCGCACCTTGCCCGCTTCTCGGTAGGACTCGCGAAGCAGGACCGCGGGGGGCGAGTTGCGGTTGGGGACGGACTCGATATACATGGACATGCAGGATAACCAATTCGACAAAACAAATCAACATATTATGGCCATATTACATGGGTACATATCGAGACCAGAAAAAGGCCGAAACCCGCATCAATACCGGGCTGCGGCCTAATCAGGCGTTCAAAGTTCGGGTTAGGTGGGGAAGGGACTCAATCCAGATTCAGGATTGGCTTTTTTGCTTGGCTGTGTTCGCAAATCATGTTGGTGGCTCGGTTAGTCCGAACTTTGAACGCCTGATTAGGCCGCAGCCCGGTATTGATGCGGGTTTCGGCCTTTTTCTGGTCTCGATATGCACCCATGTAA
>CAZBKX010000186.1:0-1587 GCA_964492535.1 uncultured Rhodoferax sp.
GGGTCTACCGCCATCATTTCCATGACGCTGATTTGCTCACCTGCGCGCATCAGACCGATCTCGGCCGTGAGCGACGTGCCGGCCCGGCCCGCAAACAACAAGGCGGTGACCACCGGCCCCAATTCACGCACCAGACTGAGCGTCACCAGCAAGCCCAGCGCTTCTGACGACCCATAGCGTTGCAGGGTGTAATAACCCTGCAAACCAAACACAAAACCAACGAACAGCCCGGACACGGCAATGATGGCCAGCGAGTAGTTGCCCAGAAAGTGAATCTGGTCCCGAATCAGGCCAAAACGCTTGAGACTGCTGCCCAAGGTGCCGAGCAAACGCACAAACAAGCGGGCGCCATGGCCCATGTCCGCCAGCTGGCGGCGCGCAGAAAAGCCGATGTCAGAAGGTTTGTACCAGCTCATGCTGCAGCTCCCGCACCAAAATCTTCGGCCACGGTCGGGCCGGGGTAGTGAAAGCGCACCGGGCCGTCAGAGAGGGCATGCACATATTGGTAGACCAAGGGGTCCGTGCTTTGGCGTACCGATTCCGGCGTGCCCTGCGCCGCAATTTTTCCGTTGGCCAAGATGATCACGTGGTCTGCAATGGCAAACGTCTGCTCCAACTCGTGGGACACAAAAATACTGGTCAAGCCCATCGAATCATTGAGTTCGCGAATCAACCGTGCCGCGGTGCCCAGCGAGATCGGGTCCAGCCCCGAAAACGGCTCGTCATACAAGACCAGCTCGGGGTCCAGGGCAATGGCACGCGCCAGCGCCACGCGCCGGGCCATGCCGCCCGACAAATCACTGGGCATCAGGTCGCGCGCGCCGCGCAGGCCCACCGCATTGAGCTTCATCAAAACGATATCTCGAATCAAGACGTCGGACAAATTGGTGTGTTCGCGCAGCGGAAAAGCCACATTCTCAAACACGCAAAGGTCAGCAAACAAGGCACCAAACTGGAACAGCATGCCCATGCGCCGACGCGCAGCGTAGAGCTGGGTCTGGTCCATGGGCGTGATGTCTTGTCCGTCGAACAGCACTTGCCCGGACTGCGCGCGGTTTTGCCCACCAATCAGCCGCAGGATGGTGGTCTTGCCACCGCCGGAGGCGCCCATCAGCGCGGTCACCTTGCCACGGGGCACTGACAGGGAAATATCGTCAAGCACCACCCGCTCACCATAACCAAAGGTGAGGTGCTGCAGTTCGACGAGGGATGCTGAAGGGGGTAGTGCCATAAAAAAGAAAGGCCGGGGACTGCCCGGCCGCTTGATCATACGGGATTACACCTAGGTCCCCAGGTGTGCCACCGCATTGACCCAGGCTCAGCGGGGCAAATCACTGCACCCCATCAGGAACTCATCGACCGAACGCGCAGCCTGACGGCCTTCGCGGATCGCCCACACCACCAGGCTCTGACCCCGGCGAATGTCACCGGCTGCAAACACCTTGGCCACATTGGTGGCATAGCCCCCTGTGAATTCGGTGCTGGCTTGGGCGTTGCCACGGGCATCTTTGTCGATGCCAAACGAGTCCAGAATGGACGCCACCGGACTGACAAAACCCATGGCCAGCAGGACCAGGTCGGCCTGGT
>CAZBKX010000187.1:0-1642 GCA_964492535.1 uncultured Rhodoferax sp.
GATTCTGGTCAACGGTCTGGAGCGGGAAGCGACTCCTTTAGCGTCAGTGCCGGCGTCTCGACCTGTTCGCAGCTTCGCACGAGCGACCAGCGACTTGTTGGGACACCTGTTTGGAGGTGCGGCATGGAACTGACACACCAACTCACGCCGTACCTCACCAAGTTGCGTCTGTCGGGAATCCTGCAAACCCTGGAAGCACGCAATCGCCAGGCCGTGGACGGTCAGTGGTCCTATGTCGAGTTCCTGTCGCGTCTGCTCGAAGACGAGGTGGAGCGCCGGGCTCAGAAACAACTGACGCTGCGCCTGCGGCGTTCGACGGTCACCAGCACCAAGACCATCGAGACCTTCGATTTCAACTTCAATCCGGCGCTCAACCGCCAACACGTTCTGCAACTGGCCAGCTGTGACTTCGTGCGCCAGAAGCGCAATGTGCTGATCTGTGGCCCTAGCGGCACGGGCAAAACCCATCTCGCTCAAGCCCTGGTGCATGCCGCCTGTCGCCAGGGGTTTGACGCTCTCTTTGCGCCAACGCACAAAATGCTCCAGCACATCAACGGCGGCCGGGCCGATGGCACCCACGAACGTCGCCTGCAGACCTACTTGCGGCCTGAGCTGCTGGTGTTGGACGACTTCGGCCTCAAACCGCTGCAAGCGCCCGGCCCCAGCGACCTCTACGATGTCATCGATGGCCGCTACGAGAAAAGCAGCATCGTTCTGACCAGCAATCGCGCTCCAAGCGAATGGCCCGAGGTCTTCCTGGACCCGCTGTTGGCTTCTGCGGGCCTTGATCGCCTCGGCGATCATGCCGAAGTGCTCATCATGACCGGCGCCAGCTATCGAGCTCGCACCCGACTCAACGCATGAGATCCCTGACCTGGCGCTTTCGTCAGCGTATGCAGCAGGAAGCCCGCAAGCAAGGCGGAGAGTGATCATGCCCTACATGGATACGCCTTGGGTCAAGAAAGGACAGCTCATCACCCAATCGGGCCAACGGATTGTGGTGGGTACACCGGCTTGGTTCCGTTGGCTGCAGACCGCAACCCGCTTCTGTTACTCCTCATCCGGCTTTCCCGACCGGTTGACGGCCAGAAAGGAGCAACGACGACACACTTTCTACTGGTATGGCTACGCCAGAAACGCCTCACAGTTACACAACGTCTATCTCGGCAAATCGGAGCAATTGACGACCGCTCATCTCGAATGGGCCTGTGAGCAGTTGGCAAAAAAAGCCAGGCAGCAACCGGGCTGTTGAAATGTGGAAAACCCTCCGGGCGGCCCTACGGGTTTCCCACATTTCAACAGCCTCTACGACGACGGATGGCCCTCTTTTCGATTGTCAAGGTGCAAACTGCTGAGCCAGGTAACCCTGTCCTCAGACCTCAACCACACCCCTTCCGGCATCCAACCAACCCAGGGGTGGGCGCGTTTTCAACTGTCAAAAGGGTGCATTTTCGATTAGCAAAGTTCGGACCAAAACCCCGAAGTGGGTGCATTTTCGATTAGCAAGTGGGTGCATTTTCATTTGACAAAATCAATCGGATTGACAAACTCATCCGGAATCAGCTGACAGATATGATTTGAATCATGGAATTCTAGCCACTTATCCAGTATGATATGATCCATGAGGGTGGAGGCCGGCAAC
>CAZBKX010000188.1:0-1555 GCA_964492535.1 uncultured Rhodoferax sp.
CGGCTTGTCGTTTCAGGCATCCTGCCAACCGGGGCGCGGCGGCATTCCGGGAACCGCCTATGTGCGCCATCAGACAGAGAAAACCTGTGCGGAAACAGATGATGTTGGCAGGTGTTCGCTTACCTCTCCTTTCGAATGCCTTCAGCACTTTGCCCGGAGCGGCTAGACCGCCCCGGGTATCTGTTTGTCGCCGGCGCTCACTGGGTGTCCCGGAACACCCGGAAAAAATATCCCGCCCTGATCCATAACTCCCGTGTTTCCTCGACGCTCGATGCCTGCGCTCTAAAGGAGCCGCTGCAGCAATCTGGCGCCCCACTCCTTCATTCGCAGCATCAGCGATCGCTGTTCCCAGGTTTCCAGCTTGATGGCTTCCGATGCTGCGAGGTCCCTGGCGATCATCGCGCTCATCTGTTGGGCAAAATCGCGCCCCAGGATAACGGCATTGACCTCATCGTTGTCGAGAAAGCTGCGCCAGTCGAGATTGGTCGAACCGACGCACGACCAGACGCCGTCGATGAGTGCTGTCTTGGAGTGGAGCAGCGCCCCGCGTCGCTCATGGATCTTGACGCCGCCTTTGAGCAGCGCGGCATAATGTGAGCGGCCGGCATGAAAGACGACTTCCGAGTCGGAATGGCCAGGCAGGATCATCGTCACATCAACGCCACGCCCGGCCGCATCGATAAGCGCCTTGAGCAATTGGGGATCAGGAACGAAGTAGGCATTGGTCAGGTATATCTGTCTCTCGGCATTGCCGATCGCCGAGATCAGCGTCAGGTAGATCAGGCTGTACGGGTCGTCTGGGGTGCTGCCGATCGCCCGCACGATATCCTTGCCTTGCGCGGTCAACTCGGGAAAATAGTCCTTTTTGGTCAGCGGCTTGCCACGCTGTTTTTCCCAGGTTTCGATGAACAGTTTCTGCAGTTCGCCGACTACGGGGCCTTCGATCTGCAGGTCGGTATCCCGCCAGGGAACCGTTGTTTCCGCAAGCTTGCGGTTGCGCCGGGCAGCCGAGCCGGACGAGTAGACACTGCTGATGTTGATCCCGCCAATGAAGGCCATGCGCCCGTCGAGCACCAGCAATTTGCGGTGATCGCGATTGTTGATCTGCCACGGCACCCTGGCCGCGAGCGGGTTGATCGGGTTGAACTCGAGGATGTTGACGCCGCCTTCGTGCAAGCGGTCGAAGAAGGCCTTCGGCGTACTGATGCCACCGAAGCTGTCATAGATCAGATTGACCTGGACGCCGCGCCGCTGCTGGGCGAGCAACAGATCCGCGAACTGGCGCCCGATTTCATCGTCCTCGATGATGTAGGACTCCAGGTTGATATGGTCGCGGGCGGCGCGGATCGCGGCAAACATCGCGCCGTAGGTGGCTGCCCCGTCCTGCAACTTGTCGACCTTGTTGCCCATGATCAGCGGACTGCCGACGATGGCTTGTTCCAGCGCAATCTGCTTGTCGAGAATATCGATGTCGCCGGACTTGCTTTTCAGATCGGCGACGACTGCAGCACTTTTCTTCGCCGAGAGCGGCCCACTCGCATTCTCGAACCTGGCT
>CAZBKX010000189.1:0-3494 GCA_964492535.1 uncultured Rhodoferax sp.
GGCAGGCCGATCGGGCGGTTTTTGAAGCACTGGCCCAAGATGCCGGCGTGGCCTTCGGTATCCTGGCGCCCCAAGCCACGCCAGCGCAACTGCGAGAACGCATTGAGGCGCGCCGTGCCTTGGGGCAGGATGCCTCCGAGGCCACGCTGGAGGTTCTGGCGCAACAAATACAGGTCCTGGAGCCCTTGACTGCCCAAGAGCGCCAGCATCTCATCGCCCCGGCCTGACGCCAATGTGGTCTGGCAGCCGACCTCGCCAACGACCTTAATCAAGCCGGACTGTCACCCCCAGCGCGGGGCGCTGTCGGCCTTGAGTTGCCGCCGCAGTTCGGCGTAATCGGGCACCACGGAACGTACAGTGTCCCAAAAGCGCGGGCTGTGGTCCATCACCCGCAAATGGCTCAACTCGTGGGCCACCACGTAGTCAACCACAGGCAGCGGGAAGTGCATGAGCCGCCAGTTGAGCCGAATGGCACCATCGATGCGGGCGCTGCCCCAGCGGGTTTTGGCGTTGGTGAGCGCCAAGGTGCGCCACTGCACCTGCAGTTGCGGCGCAAAGTGGTCCAGGCGCTCAATGAACACGCGCCGCGCTTGCGGCAGCAGCCAGGCCTGCACGGCGTTGCGGATGTGCTCGGGGCTGGCCGCTGGTGCCAGTGCCAGCCGCAACACCGGGCCTGACGCGGCGGCGGTCAACTCCGGTGCGCGAACGCCCGGAAAAGGGCTCTGCCCCAGCACCACGGTGAGGGTGTCGCCCAACCACGGCAGGGTGACACCGTCACGCCAGTCCACTTGCTGATCGGCCTGGCGCCGGTCGCGCGTGCGGGTCTCCCTGAGTTTGCGCAGAATCCAGGCTGCCTTGGTTTGCAATGCGCGCTCCACCTCATGGAGCGCCACCCACTTGGGCGCATGCACCACCAGACCGTCCGGCCCGACCGAGAACCCAATCGTGCGGCGCTGGCCGCGCTTGAATTCAAAGGCCACCACCTGCCCGTCAAGCCGCGTTTCCCGGCTGGCGCGGGGGTGGCGAAAGTTGTCTTGAGCCGCTGCCTCCATGGGCCCGCTCGCCGGCCCTTTGTCTGACGCCGGCACGCTGTCGAAAAACGGCGAGGTCAGTAGCGGCGGCGGCGCATGCTTGGCAGGTTGAATTGGCGTAACTTGATCTATTTCAGTAGCACCCAGGGCTTTATTCTTGAAGGCTAGAGGCTGATTTGATTCAAAAAGGTCCAGTGTGTACCTGAGCAGCGGGTGCATGGCGTGCAATCTAGCGGTAGGCCTCGGGGTCGATGCGGCGCATCTCGGCCTCGATCCAGGCCTCCACTTCGCGCATCAGCGCCTTGGGCTCGCGCCCCACGCTGGGAATGGCCGGGCCAATCGACACCTGTACCACGCCGCTGTGCTTGATAAAACCCTTGCGCGGCCAGCACTTGCCCGACGACACGGCAATGGGCACCACCGGCGCGCCCGCCTCCACGGCCAGGCGGGTGCCGGCGGTCTGGTAAGTGCCTTTTTCGCCCCGCGACATGCGGGTGCCCTCGGGAAACATGATGACCCAGGTGCCCTGCGCCAGCAGCGCCTTGCCCTGCTCCACCACATGCTTCATGGCAAGCGCCCGGGACTCGCGGTCGATGTGGATCATGTCCAGGCGGGCCATGGACCAGCCAAAAAACGGGATCTTCAACAACTCGCGCTTGAACACAAAGGCCAGCGGACGCGGCATGAGGGTGGGAATGAGCAAAGTCTCCAGGGTGGACTGGTGTTTGGACAGCAGCACCGCCGGGGCTGTGTCGCCCTGGGGCAGGTTCTCCAGCCCCGTGACCCGCACCTGAACCCCCAAAAACACCCGGGTGCCCCAGATGACCACGCGAAACCAGTTGACTGCAAACCACCACAGCGGCGTGCGCTTGACCCACAGCGAAATGAAGACCAATGTGAGCCCCCACGGAATGACCGTGAGCAGCATCCAGGCCATGTGCAAAATTGAACGAATCAGTGATATCAAGTGTATTTTTGGCCTCTGGCCGGCGTATTGATTGGGTCTGATGCTATTATTTTTAGCAAAAGGCGGATTCTCAGGTGGCGACATTCTCGCGCGACAGCAAAAAGTCGGCAAAGGCGGCCAGATCGTCATGCACCCGGGTGTTCGGGGGAAAAGACTCCGGCAGGCTCACGCCCCGGTACATGGCGCCTTTGCAAGTCAACACAAAGTGCGGCTCGCAGCCTGCGGCTGCACCGGCCAGCACGTGGCGGGCAGTGTGCCCCACCGTCGGCACGTCGGCCAGGTCGAGGCCGTAGCGTTCACCAATTTGCTCAAACAGACCTGGCTCGGGCTTGCGACAGCGGCAGCCCTCGTCAGGCGCATGGGGGCAATAAAACACGGCGTCCACGCGCCCCCCCACGGCGGCCAGCATCTTGTGCATCTTGGCGTGGATGTCGTTGAGTGAGGACACATCAAACAGCCCGCGCCCCAAGCCCGACTGGTTGCTGGCGACCACCACATGCCAGCCCGCATGGTTGAGCCGGGCAATGGCTTCAAGTGCCCCCGGCAATGGCTTCCACTCTTGCGGACTTTTGACGTATTCGTCGCTTTCTTCGTTGATGGTGCCGTCCCGCGCCAGGATGACAACTTTCATGGCGCCTGGCATCAGCTGGCCAGTCGGGACAGATCGGCCACCCGGTTCATGGCCTCATAAGCAATTTTGAGAAGGCCTTGGCGGTTCAGGCGCAAGTCCAGCGCCTCGGCATTGACCATCACCCCATCAAAGAAGGCGTCGACCGGCGTGCGCAGGGCCGCCAGCGTTTGCAAAGACCCGGTGTAGTCGCCGGCCTCAAACTGCAAGGTCGCGCGCGGGGCGATGTCTGTGACCGCCGCGTGCAGGGCAATTTCAGCAGGCTCGCTGAGCAGCACAGCGCTGACATGGGCGTCCACCTCTTGCGCCTTTTTGAGGATGTTGCCAATGCGTTTGTTGGCCGCAGCCAGGGCGGGCGCCTCGGGGAGCGCGGCAAAGGCCCGCACGGCAGCCAGGCGCTTGGCCACGTCACCCAGGCGCTGGGGCTGCAGCGCCAGCACGGCGTCCACCTCTTGCGCACTAAAACCTTGCTCGCGCAGCGAGCCGGCCAGGCGCTCGTAAATAAAGGTGGCCAGAGCGGCTGTTGGGTCGGTGATCTTGTCGCCAAAGGCGGGCACAGCACCTGCCAGCAGCGCAGACAAGGCCACAGGCAAATCTTTTTCTGTGAGCATGCGGATCACGCCCAGGGCATGGCGGCGCAGCGCAAACGGGTCTTTGTCACCCGTGGGCAGATTGCCAATGCCAAACATGCCGACCAGCGTCTCCAGCTTGTCGGCCAGCGCCACGCACACACCCACATCGTTGCGCGGCAGTTCGTCGCCGGCAAAGCGCGGCTTGTAGTGATCCTCGATGGCGAAGGCGATGTCGTCGGCGAGACCATCGTGCTGCGCGTAATAGCGCCCCATGATCCCCTGCAGTTCGGGAAACT
>CAZBKX010000190.1:0-1552 GCA_964492535.1 uncultured Rhodoferax sp.
CCGCGCGTGGCGACCGAAGACGACCGCGCCGGCGCGTTGCTGCGCCTGGCGCTGCTGGCCGCGCTGGCGGGCGAGGGCGTCGACGCTGCAGCGGCGCTGCCGCTGTACCTGCGAGACAAGGTGGCGTTGACCACCAGCGAGCGCGAGGCGGCTCGCGCCCTCGCAACGTGAACGCGTTGCTGCACCCGCAACCCTGGCGCCGCGCGATGACCGTGCGCGACCTGGACGCCGTGGCGGCCGTGGAGGCGCGCGCCTACGGCTGGCCGTGGAGCCGCGGCAACTTCATCGACGCTCTGGCCGCCGGCTACATCGCCGAGGTGCTGGAAGGCCCCGACGCCAGCCTGCTGGGCTACTTCATTGCCATGCCCGGGGTCGATGAGCTGCACCTGTTGAACGTGACCATCGCCCCCGAGTGGCAAGGCCGCGGGCACGGCTCGGCACTGCTGGACGTGGTGGCCGATCATGGCCGCGACCGCGGCCTGGCCACGTTGTGGCTCGAGGTGCGTCAGAGCAACCACCGCGCACGCGCCCTCTACGCGCGCCGGGGCTTTGCCGAAGTCGGTGTGCGGCGCGGCTATTACCCGGCTGCGGGAGGGCGGGAAGACGCCGTGGTGATGCGGCTGGCGCTCGCAGGCGGTGGGCCGCATGCCGTGGTCTGAACGGCAGGCGAGCCTGTTGCGCGGCATGGGGCTGCGCTTGTGGACACCGTTGCCGGCCGCCACGCCCACACCGGCGACCACCGCCGCGCCGTCGCCCCTGGCGGCCCCGGCAACGTCGGCGGCGAGGGTCCGCAACGCCACCGAACCCTCACGGCCGCCGCCGGCGGCCCGGGCCGATGCGCCGCCGGCCGCGGTGTCGTCCCCGGCAGGCGGCAGCGACCTCGGCACGCTGGACTGGCCCGCGCTGCGGCAGGCCGTGGTCGACTGCCGTGCCTGCGGCCTTTGGGCTGACCGCAAGCAGACGGTGTTCGGCGTCGGCCACCCGCAGGCACATTGGATGGTGGTCGGCGAGGCCCCGGGCGAGCAGGAAGACCTGCGGGGCGAGCCGTTCGTCGGCGCCGCGGGCCAGTTGCTCGATCGCATGCTGGCCGCGCTGGGCCTGACGCGCGCCGAAGACGGCCCGCAGCCGCCCGAGCAGCGCGTCTACATCGCCAATACGCTGAAGTGCCGGCCGCCGCGCAACCGCAACCCGGCGGCCGACGAGATGGCCCGGTGCGAGCCCTACCTGGTGCGCCAGATCGAGCTCCTGAAGCCGCGCCTGATCCTGGCCATGGGGCGTTTCGCGGTGCAGGCGCTGCTGCGCAGCGACGAGCCCATCGGCAAGCTGCGCGGCCGCGTGCACCGCTACAAGGGTGTGCCGTTGGTGGTGACGTACCACCCGGCCTACCTGTTGCGCAACCTGCCCGACAAGGCCCGGGCCTGGGAAGACCTTTGTCTGGCGGCCAGCGTGGTGGCGGCGGCCGAAGTCCCCTGAAGCCCCTCGGCTTGGGAACAGACCTGCGCCGCGCCGGCTACCGGCTCAAGCTTTCTTCTCCGCCTTGCGCGGCCGCTGC
>CAZBKX010000191.1:0-4420 GCA_964492535.1 uncultured Rhodoferax sp.
GCCGACCAGCAGACACCCGGAGGCAATCGACATGGCGTACTCGGGTTTGCTGCGAAACACAGCGCCCAGCACCAAGGCCATGGATAAAAAACAAAATCCATAGAAAAGACCAATACCCTTGGCCGCCATCAAATCACGCCAGCCGAACTGCAGCCAGCGCAAAGGATCGCCCAGACGCAACGCAATGATTTCTTTGAGTGGTCCCTCGCTGGGTGGTGGCACATAGGGTGGGGGAGCAGCCAAAGGCGAACACGACGCCCCTGAGTCCGGGTCGGTGCTGGCTGTCGGATCGCTGGCATTATTCATAAGCACCAGTCTATAGAGGACTTGGCGCTGCGGCTAGTCAGGAAAACACCCAGTCAGCACAGGCTTTGAGCCAGCGCATGTGCGAGGTCAGCCTGCAAATCAGCGGCCGCCTCCAATCCCACCGAGAAGCGAACCAGGGTGCCTTGTTGGATGCAAGACGGCCACACACTGCGCATGGCGGCAAGTTCATAGGGCACCACCAAGCTGGCCGGGCCACCCCAGCTGTAGCCAATTTTGAATAATTTGAGCGCATCACAGAACTTGTCGACCCGCGCTGAGCCGAAGGCTGGATCAAAGACCACGCTGAACAGGCCCGCAGCACCTCCGGGGCCTGCCTGACACAGCGCTCGCCAATGGGCATGCCCAGGCGAATCGGGCAACGTCGGATGCAGAACCTGCGCAAACTCAGGCTGGGTCAAACACCACTGCGCCAGCTCACGGGTGGTTTCATCATGAGCGCGGTAGCGCAGCGCCATGCTGGGCAAAGACCGCAAAACGGCCTCTACGTCGTTGGCGCCCACGCCAAAGCCCATGCGCATGTGGGTCAACTTGAGCCTCAGGTGCAGCGAGGCGTCCCGGGTGATGACACTACCCATCAGCACATCGCCGCCCCCGCTGGGGTACTTGGTCAGGGCATGCACGGAAATATCAACGCCCAGAGCAGGACTGGTGCCCGGCATCAGGTCAAACGGCGCAAAAGCCAAGCCAGCGCCCCAGGTGTTGTCCAGAGCCGTCAAAACGCCCCGAGCCTTGCAAACCCGCACCATCTCGCACAGATCAGGGAACTCCAGCGTGACTGAACCCGGGGCTTCCAGCCATACCAAGCGCGTATTGTGGCCAATCCGGGACGCCAGATCCTGAGGGTTCAGGGGATCGTAATACTGGTGCGTGATGCCCCAGGATGCGAGCTCCCCTTCGACCAGCGCCTTGTTGGGACCATAGGCGTTATCCGGAATCATGACCTCGTCACCCGTGCGAAGCAGCGACAAAGCAACGAGGGCCACGGCGGCCAGGCCGCTGGGCAAGAGTAGGCACTGCAAGCCGCCCTCCAATGTGCACAAGCGCTCCTCCAGCATGTAGGTCGTTGGGGTGCCGTGCAGACCGTAGGTATAGGCTGACTTGTCTTTCCACTCAAAGCTGCGCATGGCAGCCACATTGGGGAAGATCACCGTGGAGGCCTTGAAGACGCCGGGCTGCGGCGCGACAAACCCCCCGGGTGGCACATAGGCGTGATGAATCAACGCCGTGGTGAGGGCTGTCATGGCTCGCTGGCCTCTCAGACGCTCCACTTCTGGATCAGCTGCTCCGGACGCAAAGCGTCATAGCTTTCAAATGGCTGGTGAATCCAGGGGTTGGTGGGCAGGAATTCAACGGAGTAGTCCGGATTGAAAATCGACAACCCCTTGGTCCAGATCACCGCACTGCGCAGCTCGGTAATGGGTGCGTAGTTATTCTTGAGTTGCCTGATCACGGCATTCAGCGTATGGCCAGAATCCGCAAGATCGTCCACCAGCAAAACCTTGCCAGCAATCTCGCCTTTGGGGGTTGTGATGTAGTGAGCAATATCGAGGTTACCCTGCACCGTACCCGCCTCGGACCGGTAGGAACTGGTGGACATGATCGCCAGCGGCTTGTCAAAGACGCGAGACAGTATGTCGCCAGGGCGCATGCCGCCCCGTGCAAGACACAAAATGGTGTCGAACTCCCAGCCGGACTGATGGATTTTGATGGCCAGTTTTTCAATCAGGTTGTGGTACTCGTCGTAGCTCACATACAGGTGCTTGCCGTCTTCTGTCAACATGGATTTACTCCTGAATTAATAGCTATCAAGCCTTTAAATACGCCGGCCATAAGCCAATTTTGCCAAAAATTACTGATTTTTCAGTCAGCGAGATATGGGTGGCGCATCATGATGGTGTGATCGCGGTCAGGGCTGGTCGACACCATGTGGATGGGAACGCCCGTGATTTGCTCAATGCGCTGCAGGTACAAACGCGCATTGACCGGCAATTTGTCATATTGCGTCACGCCCACTGTGCTGTCAGTCCAGCCTTCAATGGTTTCGTAAATCGGGACGCAGCGCTCAATGTCGTCCGCGCCCATGGGCAGAATATCGACCACTTCACCATCCAACTCGTAGCCGGTGCACAGCCGCAATTCCTTCAAACCGTCCAGCACATCCAGCTTGGTAATGCATAAACCCGTCAGGCCATTGACTTGGGCGGAGCGCTTGAGCAGCGCCGCATCGAACCAGCCGCAGCGACGGCTGCGGCCCGTGGTCACGCCTTTTTCGGCACCAATGGTGCTCATGTGGTAACCCGGTGTACCGGGAACTTCCCAATCCAGTTCTGTGGGGAACGGGCCGCCACCAACACGGGTGCAATAGGCCTTGGTAATGCCTAGGATGTAATGCAACATGCCGGGACCCACGCCCGAGCCCGCAGCAGCATTGCCCGCCACGCAGTTGCTTGATGTCACGTAGGGATATGTGCCGTGATCAACGTCAAGCAGGGTTCCCTGAGCGCCTTCAAACAAGAGATTCGCGCCTTTGAGGTGCGCCTCGTTGAGTTCACGCGACACGTCGGCCATCATCGGCTTGAGCAACTCGGCGTGGCGCATGGCTTCGTCGAATACGGACTGAAACTGCACCTCGCCGCTCACCATGTACGGTGCCAGCGTGGGCCCGAAATCAAATTCAGCAGAGCCCAGGTAAGTGGTCAGCACATGGTTGTGCAGATCCAGCAGTTCACGCAGCTTGGTCGCAAAGCGCGCGGGGTACTTCAGGTCTTGCACCCGCAAGGCGCGACGCGCAATCTTGTCTTCGTAAGCCGGGCCAATGCCGCGTCCGGTGGTACCAATCTTGGCATTGCCACCCTTTTCGCGTGCGGCCTCACGGGCCACATCCAGGGCCGCATGAAACGGCAGGATCAGCGGGCAGGCTTCACTGATGCGCAAGCGCGAACGCAATTCGACGCCCACTTTCTCAAGACCCTCGATCTCTTCAAACAGCTTGGCCGCGGACAGCACCACGCCGTTGCCGATGTAGCACCTAACGCCCGGGCGCATGATGCCACTGGGAATCAGGTGCAAGGCTGTCTTGACGCCATTGATCACCAACGTGTGGCCTGCGTTGTGCCCCCCTTGGAAGCGAACAACACCTTGTGCACTTTCGGTCAGCCAGTCGACCAGCTTGCCCTTGCCTTCGTCACCCCACTGGGTGCCCACGACGACGACGTTACGTCCTTTGGTTGCGATCATTTTTACGTTTGTTCCGATTATTGGGAAATAGCTTGTACCACCCACTGCTGCGCAACCTGAATCAGCTCGCGATCGCAATGGAACTCATCAACTTCACTCTCGTGCCCTGGCAGGACACACACCACCGTCTCACCCCGGGCACGCAGGCTGGCAACAGCCGCGCTCAGGTCGGCCGCATCGCGCCACGGCGCCCTGATCGCCGCGTGCAGGGGTCGCGCTGGCAAAACGCTGACCAAGGCTTTGATATCCAGACTAAAGCCAGCCGCAGGCCTGTTTCGGCCAAAGACAGCGCCGACTTCGTCGTACCGTCCGCCACGCACCAGCGCATCACCCGCGCCTTGTGCGTAAATGGCAAAACGCGCACCCGTGTAATAGGCGTAGCCTCGCAGGTCGGACAAATCAAAGGTCACCTGGGTGCCGCAAAGCTGGCTGACGAACCATTTCAGGTTTGACAGGGCCGTGCGCACAGCGGGCAGAGGCTGCAGTACTTTTTCAGCTTCATCCAATATGGCGCTGTCACCATACAAGTGGACCAGCGCCAGAAGATCCTGACGCACTGCACTAGGGAAATTTTTGGTCAATGCAGACAACTCGCTGCTGTCTTTGGCTGCCAGCGCGGTGTGGATAGCCGCTAGCTGCTCGCCGCTCAACATCAAGCCGTCCAGCAGAGCCCGAACGATGCGAGCATCGGCCATGTCCACACTCGGTGAGGTCACGCGTGCGCGCTTGAGGCAGTCCAGGGCCAGCAATAAAACTTCAAGATCAGCCTCGCGACCGCCATGACCATAGATTTCAGCACCGAACTGCAAGGGTTCCCGCGTCGCGTGAGGCACACCCGGACGGGTGTGCAATACCG
>CAZBKX010000192.1:0-5276 GCA_964492535.1 uncultured Rhodoferax sp.
CAAGGAAAACACCATCATCATCGACGGTGCTGGCGCTGCTGCTGACATCGAAGCCCGCGTCAAACAAGTTCGCGTGCAAATCGAAGAAGCGACCAGCGACTACGACCGCGAAAAACTGCAAGAGCGCGTGGCCAAGTTGGCTGGCGGTGTGGCCGTGATCAAGGTGGGCGCTGCCACCGAAGTCGAAATGAAAGAGAAGAAAGCCCGCGTTGAAGACGCCCTGCACGCGACCCGCGCTGCAGTGGAAGAAGGCATCGTGGCTGGTGGCGGTGTGGCATTGCTGCGCGCCAAGCAAATGGCGGGTGAAGTCCATGGCGACAACGCTGACCAACAAGCCGGTATCAAACTGGTGATGAAGGCCATCGAAGCGCCCCTGCGCGAAATCGTGTTCAACGGCGGCGGCGAAGCGTCTGTGGTGGTGGCAGCTGTGTTGGCCGGTAAAGGCAACTACGGCTTCAACGCTGCGAACGAGACCTACGGCGACATGATCGAAATGGGTATTCTGGACCCCACCAAAGTGACCCGCACCGCTCTGCAAAACGCAGCGTCAGTGGCGTCCTTGATGTTGACGACCGAGTGCATGGTGGCTGAGGCTCCCAAGGCTGAGTCCGCTGGCGGCGGCATGGGTGGCGGCGACATGGGTGGCATGGGCGGCATGGGTGGCATGGGCATGTAAACGTGCTCCTTGCCTGACGACCTACAGCGTCGTTGTTTGGACTTGCCGTACCGCAGGTACTGTCTTCGTCCAAACGCCTAGCTGTAGATCGTCATGCTGCGTCGATGGGCGTTTTGGCTTTCGACACACGACAAAAAACCCGCCAAGCGCAAGTTTGGCGGGTTTTTTTGTGATCGTTCAGTTCAGCGTCAAGGACTTAATTGCTTCTGTTTCTATAGCTACTCAGGATTATTTTCTGCCGGCTAGAGGCTATTTTTATCTAAATTACGGTTCAAATGGCACCCGCGTCTGCAGGCTTCCTGTGCCGCTTCAGGCACGCAACCTGGCCAGCAGGCCGGCAGTGGAGCCATCCAGCCCGGTGGTGTCGCCAGACTGCAGGCGGGTATCGATGTCTTTGGCCAGCACCTTGCCCAGTTCCACGCCCCACTGATCAAAACTGTTGATGCCCCAGAGCGCGCCGCTCACAAAGACGCGGTGCTCCTGCAATGCAATCAGGGCACCGAGGCTCGCGGGGGTGAGTGCGTCAAGCATCAGCAGGGTGCTGGGCCGGTTACCGGGGAAATCCCGGTGCCCGCCAGCGTCCGCCTGCCCGACCATCAAGGCTTGGGCTTGCGCCAGGGCGTTGGCCAACAGCAGCCGGTGGTGGTCCGGCAGCTTGTGGGTAGCGGTCTTGACCACCACAAACTCCATGGGCACCACGTCCGTCCCTTGGTGCAGCATCTGAAAATACGCGTGCTGGCCGTTGGTGCCGGGCTCGCCCCAGAGCACGGGCGAGGTGTCAAAAGGCACGGGATCACCCTGCGCGCCCACCCGCTTGCCATTGCTCTCCATTTCCAGCTGCTGCAAGTAGGCAGGGTAACGGCGCAGAGCGCTGTGATAGGGAGCGATGCACCGGCTGGTAAACCCATGGAAATTGCGGTACCAGACATCGAGCAACCCCAGGCGCACCGGCAGGTTCTGCGCCAGCGGGGCCAAGCGGAAATGCTCGTCCATGGCATGCGCCCCAGCCAGAAAGTCACGAAAACCCTGCGCCCCGATGGCTATGGCCAGCGGCAAGCCAATGGCCGACCACAGCGAATAACGTCCGCCCACCCAGTCCCAAAACCCGAACGTGGAGTCAATGCCAAACGCCCGGGCGGCCGCCACGTTGGTGGTCAGTGCCGCAAAATGCCGGCCCACGTCCACGCCCCCGTGCGCCTCGAACCAGGCCTTGGCCGACCGGGCATTGGTCATGGTCTCAATCGTGGTGAAGGTCTTGCTGGCCACCAGAAACAGCGTGCTCTGCGGCCTGAGCCCCTGCAGCACCTGAGCCAACTCATGTCCATCGACGTTGGACACAAAATGAAATCGCTTGCCCGGCACGGCAAAGCCGGCCAGCGCGAGCACCGCCATTTGTGGCCCCAGGTCGGAGCCGCCAATGCCGATGTTGACCACATCGGTGATGCGCGGGTCATCGCGCACGGTCTGGGCGTAGGCGAGCATCTCGTCCAGCGTGCTGTGCACTTGGGCAGACGCCTCCAGCAACTGCTTATTTGCTATTGAAATAGACGGTGATAAGTCTTTATTGACGACGGCCAGAGGCGGTTTTCTCAATAACCAGTGCATCACCGGGCGTTGCTCGGTGTTGTTGATGGCCGCGCCTGCAAATAAAGCATCACGGTGCTGCACCACCCCGCACTGAACAGCCAAGTTCAGCAGCAACTGCTGCGTGCGCGCATCGATCAGATTTTTGGACAGGTCGGCAAAGACATGCGGCGCACTTTGGCTGAACGCCTCAAAGCGCCCCGCATCCGCACTGAAGGCCTGTGACAAGTTGAAGGCGCGTCCACGCGCTTCAAAATCGGCCTGCAGTTCACCCCAGGCCAGGGTACGGTCGCATCGGATACGGGTCATGGGGGTTCCTGCAGTGTCAGGTGGGAGCAGTTTGTGTCAATCAGGCGGCCAGCAGCAAGTGCTCCAGCTTGACCACATCCACACAAAACGCGCGGATGCCCTCGCTCAGCTTCTCGGTGGCCATGGCGTCTTCATTCAGGGCAAAGCGAAAACCGGCCTCGTCGTAATTCACAGGGGCTATATCCAGCCTCTGGGCCAACTGCGGACTCAGGCACCGCTCCAGCGGCGCGCTGCTGGCCGCCAGCGTGGCCAGCAACTCGGGGCTGATGGTCAGCAGGTCGCAACCGGCAAGCGCCGTAATTTGCTCCACATTGCGAAAGCTCGCCCCCATCACCTCGGTGGCGATGCCAAATTTCTTGTAGTAGTTATAGATCTGGCGCACCGATTCGACACCGGGGTCATTGGCTCCTGCCTTGGCAGCTTCATCCCACTGCGCCCCGGCCGACCTTTTGTACCAGTCGTAAATGCGCCCCACAAACGGCGAAATCAGTTGCACCCGGGCCTGACCGCAAGCCACAGCTTGGGCAAAAGAGAACAGCAATGTCAGGTTGGTGTGAATGCCCCGGCGCTCCAGTTGCTCTGCAGCCTGAATCCCCTCCCACGTGGCTGCAACCTTGATCAGCACGCGGTCAATGTGAATGCCCTGCGCCTGGTACAGCTCAATCAGGCGCTCGCCCCGGGTGACCGTGGCCGAGGTGTCAAAACTCAAGCGGGCGTCCACCTCGGTGGAGACCCGCCCGGGAATGATGGACAAAATCTCGCAGCCAAAGCGCACCAGCAAGCGGTCGACGATCTCGTCCAGAGGTCGGCCCCGGAACTGCGCCACGGTATCCAGCAACAAGGTGCGGTAATCCGGCTTTTGCACCGCCTTGAGGATGAGTGAGGGGTTGGTGGTGGCGTCTTGGGGCTCATAAGCATCAATCTGCTTGAAGTCGCCAGTGTCTGCCACCACGGTGGTGAATTGTTTGAGTGCGTCGAGTTGGTTCATGGGGGTTAAAAATCCGGGGATGAAAAAGCCATCTTTGAAAAAACAATCGTGAAATCGTCTTGAATTATCGATGAAACAAAGTTACATTACAACGTCTTATTTTTGGTAACAACTGTTCATGAGCTTCGATCTTGTCTTGTTTGGCGGCACCGGTGACCTGGCCTGGCGTAAATTGATGCCGGCCCTGTTTCAGGCGTTTCGCCATGGCACCCTGCCCGCAGGCGGGCGCATTATTGGCGTTGGCCGCGACGACCTCACTCACGCCCAGTACCGCGCCCTGATCCGCAGCCGGTTTGAGAATGTCGAACTGGCCAAACGCCCCAGTGAAGAAGAATTCACCCGGTTTGCCAACCTCCTGGAATACGTCCGCATGGATTTGTCCCGTCCGGACGACTACGCCCTGCTGGCCACGGCATTGGGACAGCGCCAGGTTGACACGGTGGTGATGTATGTGGCTACCGCACCCGCCCTGTTCACCACCGTGTGCGAACAACTTGGCGCCGCCGGGCTCAACACTGCCCACACCCGTGTGGTGCTGGAAAAACCGCTGGGCCACGACCTGGCCAGCAACCGGGCCATCAACGAGACCGTGTGCCGGTTTTTTGGCGAAAAGCAGGTTTTCCGGATTGACCATTACCTCGGCAAGCCCGCGGTACAAAACTTGTTTGCCCTGCGTTTTGGCAACGCCCTGTTCGAGCCGCTGTGGCGCAGGGAGCACATTGCCAACATCCAGATCACGATTGCCGAAGAACTCGGCGTGGAAAAACGCGGCGCGTTTTACGACACCACCGGCGCCCTGCGCGACATGGTGCAAAACCACGCCTTGCAATTGCTGTGCGCCATTGGCATGGAGCCGCCCATCAACGCCCATGCCGATGCCATTCGCGACGAAAAACTCAAGGTACTGCGATCGCTCAAGCCCTGGACAACCGAGGCACTCACCCAGGATGTCGTTCGTGGCCAATATGGCGCAGGCACCATCGGTGGTACCCCTGCCTTGGCTTACCGGGAAGAGCCCGGCGTCGATCCCCAGAGCCAAACCGAGACCTTTGTGGCCCTGCGCACCGAAATCTCCAACTGGCGCTGGGCCGGCGTGCCCTTCTACATTCGCACCGGCAAACGCCTGGCCGGGCGCGATGCCCGCATTGTGGTGAACTTCAGGCCCACGCCCCACGCCATTTTCAATTCCCACACCGACATGGCCAACCAGCTGGTCATCAACCTGCAGCCCAAAGACGGACTGGAGCTGCACCTGCTCGCCCAGCAAACCAACCGGCGAAGCACCGCAGCAGCAGCCCAAACCCTGTCCCCGGTGCAGCTTGACCTCGACTTTGACAAGCGCTTTGGGGCCGAACGGGTAGGCGCCTACGAACGCCTGCTGCTCGATGTGATCGATGGCCGCCTGAATCTCTTTGTACGCAGCGACGAGCAAATTGAAGCCTGGCGCTGGGTCGAGCCGATTCTGGAGCACTGGAAAAACGACACCCAAGGCCCGCGCCAGTATGCTGCCGGCACTTGGGGGCCGAGTGCAGCCAGCGCCATGATTGCGCGAGACGGCTTCTGCTGGGACGAAGAGTGCTGAACAACCATGCTTGATCGAATCCAGGCTTGCCTGCCCTCCCTGGCCCCGGCTGAGCAGCGGGTGGCGCGGCTGGTCCTCAAAGACCCCCGCAGCTTTGCCCGCCAGCCCATCAGCGTACTGGCGGACAGTGCCCATGT
>CAZBKX010000193.1:0-2655 GCA_964492535.1 uncultured Rhodoferax sp.
CGTCATGCTCATCACCCATGACATGGGTGTGATTGCCGAAACCTGCGACCGTGTGGCTGTGATGTACGCCGGGCGCATTGCCGAGATCGGCCCGGTGCACGAGGTTATCAACCACCCCTCGCACCCCTACACCGAAGGCCTGATGGCCGCCATTCCCGACATCAGCCAGGACCGCGAGCGCCTCAGCCAGATTGACGGTGCCATGCCCCGCCTGAACGCCATTCCCCGGGGGTGCGCCTTCAACCCGCGCTGCCCCAAGGTGTTTGAGCGCTGCCGCCAGGAGCGCCCCGACCTGATGGACGCCAAAGCGACCCGTGTCGCCTGCTGGCTGGTGGAAGGGAGCCCCACATGAGTACCCCCAACACCCCGGGCGCACCGCTGGTGCAAGCCCATGACCTGGCCAAAACCTTTGATGTCTCGCCCCCCTGGCTGAACCGGGTGCTTGAAGGCAAGCCCCGTATGCTGCTCAACGCCGTGGACGGCGTGAGTTTTGACATCGAAAAGGGCAAAACCCTCGCCCTGGTGGGCGAGTCCGGCTGCGGCAAGAGCACCGTGGCCCGGCTGCTGGTGGGCTTGTATGAGCCCACCCGTGGCCACCTGACCTTTGACGGCCAGGACGCGCACGCCATCTTTAAAACTGCGCAAGCCGCGCCGCTGCGCCGGCGCATCCAGATGATTTTTCAGGACCCCTATGCGTCCCTGAATCCGCGCTGGATTGTGGAAGACATCGTGGGCGAGCCGCTCAAGGAGCACGGCCTGATCACCGACGAGGCTGAACTCAAGGTGCGCGTGGGCGAGCTGCTCAAGTCAGTAGGCCTGAGCCCGCTGGACATGGTCAAGTACCCGCACCAGTTCTCGGGCGGCCAGCGCCAGCGCATCTCCATTGCCCGGGCGCTTGCCACCGAGCCCGAGTTTTTGGTGTGCGATGAGCCCACCTCGGCGCTGGATGTGAGCGTGCAGGCCCAGGTGCTCAACATCATGAAAGACCTGCAGCGCGAGCGCGGCCTGACCTACCTGTTCATCTCCCACAACCTGGCCGTGGTACGCCACGTGAGCGACCAGGTCGGCGTGATGTACCTGGGGCGCCTGGTGGAGCTGGCCGACAAACACGCCCTGTTTGACACCCCGCGCCACCCCTACACCCGCATGCTGATCGATGCGATCCCCAAGATGCACGACACCGGGCGCGCCCGCACCCCCGTGCAAGGCGAGGTGCCCAACCCCCTGAACCCGCCCACCGGCTGCACCTTTCACCCCCGCTGCCCGCACGTGAACGACCGCTGCAAAGCCGAGCGGCCCGCGCTGCTGACGATTGCCGGCGTGAAGATTGCGTGCCATGCGGTGGAGGAAGGGCGGATTTAGGGCGGGGCGGGCTTGCTCGGGCCTTGTTCGGACGCACCTTGGGCCTTTTTTGTCGATTTACGGGTTTTTTAGGCTTCTGGCCGGCGTGTTTATTATCTTTACAGCTATCAAAATAAATACAAAACTTCCTTCAGCTCCATGGTGAGGTGGGTTGGGCCTTACAGCTGATTCAGCGGCACGGCCCACAGCCCTTCACCAAAGGGCAGCGCATGGATGCCGTCATAAAGAACAATCCCCGTCACAAACTGGGGTCCGACGATCTCACGCAATCGGCGCAGGCCTTTGAAGTCGTTTAACTGCACGCTGGCTGCTGCCTTGACTTCAATGCCGATGATCTCGCGCAGAGGAGACTCCAGCACAAAATCCACCTCAACCTGGTCTTTGTCACGGTAGTGCGACAAAAACCAGGTCTCCGGTGTGATGCTCAACAGCTTGAGAAGCTCGCCATACACCCAGGCCTCCAGGGTGGCGCCAAAGCGCGTGCGCTGCATCACGGCGAGTTCGGGTGTCAGGCGTGTGAGAGTGGATTGCAGACCAGCATCGAGAAAGTGAATTTTTGGCGCCTTGATCAGCCTGCTGAGTTCATTGCGGCTCCAGGCCGGGAGGCGACGCACGAGAAAGAGTTTTTCCAGGATGCCCAGGTATTTGTCCACCGTTTTACCGTTCAGGTTGAGTTGCCCACCAATCTGGCTCAAATTCATCAACTGCCCACTGAGTTCGGCCGCGATGCTCAATAACTGAGGTATTTGGCGGATCTGGTCGATTTGTGCAACGTCCTGAATGTCACGCTCGATCAAAGTGGTCATGTAGGCGCGCGCCCAAGCCTGGCGTCGGGCTGGGGTGGCGCGCTGCTGCATCTCGGGGTAACCGCCCGCGAGCACCTGCTGAATCGTGTCGATCGGCTGCCCGCCAACGGGCGGGGTCAAAGACCAGCTTTGCGAGAGCGACTGATTTAAAAAGTCATTGGGTCGTCTGGCCAGCTCCGAGTGCGACAAGGGCAACAAGGTGAGTATCTCGACGCGGCCCGCCAGGCTGTCAGCAATCTGGGGCAAAGCCATCAGGTTGGCCGATCCAGTCAGTAAAAACCGCCCAGGTCTTCGGTCTTGGTCAATCACCAGCTTCAGGGCCATGAGCAACTGCGGCGCGCGCTGCACCTCGTCGATGATGGCACGGTCCAAGCGCTTGACGAAGCCCAACGGGTCGGCATGCACTGCAGCAAGCAGAGCCGGATCGTTCAGCTAAAAATAGGCCATTTCGCCCTCGTACTGCCGAACCAGCGTCGTTTTTCCACAC
>CAZBKX010000194.1:0-2266 GCA_964492535.1 uncultured Rhodoferax sp.
CGTTCTTCTGGGCTCCGTACGCCCTTTATGGGGACCCGGCGCAGTGAGGGGCTGGCGAAACGGCACATTAAACCACTATCTCGGGAGAGTAGATCATCTGGTTTGGGGTAACTTCAACAGCAATGAGAGAGTGGATTATAAAATTTAATTCTATAAGCTATCTGTCACAATAAAGCTGACAGGCCTGAGCTGGTGTTATTGACAGCCTGTACGCAGTTACAGATTTCATACGATATATCGTAACGCATGCAGTGTTCAAGGCATTGGGGTCGGAAATCCAAACCTTTAAACTTGTCTGGAGGTAAAATGCGTAAATTTAATGGGTTGGCGATTGTTTCTCTGGTATTTATTTTATGCTCCTGTGGTGATGTTCTATCTAATGCAAAGATTGGGAATATTGAGCGTATACAAAATGGATTAGAAGCCGGCGCTCCGATCGAAAAGAGGGATCACATAGGAAACACTCTGCTGATGATAGCGGCAGAAAATAAGCAGTATGAGACATTAGAATATCTATATAAAAAAGGGGCAAATGTGAATGCCCAAAATAATAACGGCGCTACAGCATTGATTATGGCTGCGTACTATAACCACCTCGATACGGCCAAAATACTTGTAAAATATAACGCAAACAAAACGATCCAAGACAAATACGGAAAGACAGCTTTTGATTACGCTGAGCAATTCGGATATATTTCCATGATTGCTGTGCTGAAAAATTAATAAATGAGGATCTTCTACAGGTTAGTTGAACCGAAAGCGGGCAATATGGTGTGATATCAAGCAGAATGGACATCCGGTATCTCCGAGGATATAGGTTGATCGGCGAAGAAAAACCATATCCCAAAAGGAGGCCTGCGATGTCCGGTATCTCTATATCACCGTATTTCCCCTTTCGTCGAATCAAAATTGCCAAGCAGGCGGTGGATGCCGCCGCAACAAAAGCCTTAATCGATGTGGTTCCCGACCAGCGGTTCCAACCCATCTGTCATTTGTGTGGGAACAAAGCGCGCACTGTCCACAGCTGGACTCAACGCTCGGTGCGGGACTTGAATCTGGCCAGCACGCAGGTCTGGCTGCGCTGCGAGTACCGTAAACTGCTCTGTGCCCATTGCCAAAGAATCAGCATCGAGGAACTGGAGATCTTTCACCCCTATTTGCGGGTGACTCGGCGGCTGGCCGCCGAGATCCATCAGCTGTGCAAGCTGATGACCGTCACCGATGTCGCCCGGCACTTTCTGCTGGACTGGAAAACGGTCAAGGACATCGACAAGCAGTATCTGGAAGCCCACTACGGCCAGCCGGATCTTAACGGGCTTCGTATCCTGGCGGTGGATGAGATCTCCGTCCGCAAGGGCCACAGTTACCTGACCGTGGTGCTAAACTACGAAACCGGCCATGTCGTTTACGTTGGCAAAGAACGAAAGGCCAGAACGCTGAGCCGCTTCTTCAATCAGCTGACGGCCAAGCAACGAAAATCCATTCAGGCCATCGTCATGGACATGTGGGACCCGTACATCAAAGCCGTTAAAAAAAACTGCCCACAGCCCAGATCGTCTTTGACCAGTTCCATGTGGTGGCCGCCTTTGGACGCGTCATCGATAAGATCCGAAACAGCGAATACCGTAAGGCGGCCGCACACAACAAGCAGGTCTTTAAAGGCTCCAAATACCTGCTGCTAAAGAACCGAGCCAATGTGCGCCGCAAAAAGCACCGTCAACAACTCAAAGAACTGCTGAACCTAAACGAGGTCATCAACACGGTGATGATCCTAAAAGACCAACTCAAGCATATCTGGTCTTATCAATCCCGCACCTGGGCTGGAAAAGCCCTGGATGAGTGGTGCGCGCTGGCCCGTTCGCTGAAACACCGCGCTCTGAACAAGTTTGCCAAGATGCTGGAGCGTCACCGCTACGGCATCTTAAACCACTGTGACTACCCCATCCACACCGGAAAACTGGAGGGAGTGAACAACAAGATCAAAGTCATCAAACGCAAGGCTTACGGCTTTCACGACTTGCGCTACTTTACACTGAAAATCTATCAGGCTTTCTGCAACTAAGTCGGAGAAGAACCTCATTTATTCGGTCCAGCCAAAGTTGATGATCTGGCACGAGAAACCAAAATTGAGTAAGTGAAAAATGGAAGCTTAAAACATCTGAGCGCTTTTTGGGGGAGTAAGGAAAAGGTTTTATTGCGCGCTCAGTCTTGCAATTCTGCCCCTATCTTTTGGGGCAAATAGTCCTTACGATGGAAGGATCTAAAT
>CAZBKX010000195.1:0-3402 GCA_964492535.1 uncultured Rhodoferax sp.
GAAGGGGTCTGAAGTGAACAAGCCCGGGGCACCGATGACAACGTCAGGGCCATCGTGGCAGGAGTTGACGCCGGCGCAGCGCGTCTCGCTGAAGCCCCTGGCGGTCGGCTGGAACCTGCTTGACGCGGCCCTCAAGCGGAAGTGGATCGCCCTTGCCGCCAATTACCCCGCGCTCACACCGGCAGAGCAATCCAAGCTGCACAGCCGCATGAGCGAATGGTCCCTGTTGAGCAAGCAGGAGCGCGCCCGGGCGAGATTGAATTTCGCGGAGTCCAAAAACCTCACCCCAGAGCAAAAAGTGGCGACTTGGGAGGCGTATCAGGCGCTTGATCCTGAAGAAAAGAAAAAACTGGCCGCATCCGCGCCGCCAAAGCCGTCTGGGGCCGCAGGCGCTGCCAAACCGGTAGCACCTCAAAAATTGGCGACCGTTCCTTTGAGCCGAAAAAACCAACCGCAGGCGGCAACCATCACGCCGCCTCAAAAGGTGATCGACAGCAACACCTTGCTGTCCTTGCCGGCTCCAGCGACTGAGTCAGCCCCGAAGTCAGAATAACTGAACATCATCCATCCAATCACATGAACGACGAGTTGAAAACACCGGGCTTGGCGCGCCGGATGGCCTGCTGGACGTACGAGGGAATGCTGATGTTTGGCGTGGTGTTTATTGCCGGCTATCTCTTTGGAACACTGAGTCAAACACGAAACGCCATGGACAACCGCCACGCATTGCAGGCATTCCTGTTTGTGGTTTTCGGTATTTATTTCGTCTGGCTATGGGCCAAGGGACAGACGCTAGCCATGAAGACCTGGAACATCCGTGTGGTGGACCGGGCTGGCCGGCCCATTACCCAAAGCCGGGCTCTATTGCGTTATGTGCTGTGTTGGTTGTGGTTTTTGCCGGCATTGGCGGCGGTTGCGCCGTTTGAATTGAGCGCGCCCGAGGCAATGGTCATCTTGACCGGCTGGGTGCTCGTATGGGCGATTTTGAGCCGATTTCACCCGGACAAGCAGTTCTGGCACGATGCCTTGGCAGGCACCCGGCTGGTCTCGGCGCCACATGTAACGCCGAAAATCCGGTAAGTTCTATTCAGATCGCGGACTCGTCGAGTTCACCGGTGCGGATGCGCACAACCCGCTCGACGCTGGTGACGAAAATCTTGCCATCGCCAATTTTTCCGGTGTGAGCCGCTTTGACGATGGCGTCAACGCAGCGGTCAACTTCGTCGGTCTTGACGACGACCTCTACTTTGACTTTGGGCAAGAAATCTACGACATATTCGGCACCGCGGCAGAGCTCGGTATGGCCTTTTTGACGACCGAAGCCTTTGACCTCGGTGACCGTCAGGCCCGTCACGCCGCACTCGGCCAGGGCCTCGCGCACTTCTTCCAGCTTGAAAGGTTTGACGATGGCTGTGATTTGTTTCATTTGTATCTCCCGATGAGTAAGTGGCACGATTTGACACGCAAGGGGCTTGAATCTTGCCCCCTAATGGGACGGCTAGCCCCGAAAACGATTGGTTATAGGATAACGCCAATCTTTGCCAAAACTGCGATGCGTCACCCGAATACCCACCGGGGCCTGACGGCGCTTGTACTCGTTGATTCGGATGAGGCGGGTGACCTTTTCCACATCGGCCCGGGGAAATCCGGCGGCGATGATGTCTTCAATGCTTAGGTCGTTCTCCATGTAACGCTCCAGAATGGCGTCAAGCACCTCGTACTCGGGCAGGCTGTCCTGGTCTTTTTGATCAGGTCGCAGTTCGGCGCTTGGAGGCCGGGTGATGATGCGATCGGGGATCGGCTCTCGGCCGCTGCCATAGGGGTCGTTGGCATTGCGCCAGCGTGACAACCTGAACACAGTGGTTTTAGCCAGGTCCTTGATGACGGCAAAGCCACCGGCCATATCCCCATACAGGGTGCAGTAGCCCGTAGCCAGCTCCGATTTATTGCCCGTGGTGAGCACAATGCCACCGAATTTGTTGGACAAGGCCATCAGCAGCGTGCCGCGAATGCGGGCCTGGATGTTTTCCTCGGTGGTGTCTTCGGTCAGGCCGGCAAATTCCCCGGCCAGCGATGCCTTGAAGGCTTCGAACTCGGGCACGATGGATATTTCGTCGTAGCGCACGCCCAGGCGCGCCGCCATCTCGCGCGCATCGATCCAGCTAATGTCAGCTGTGTAGGGCGACGGCATCATGACGGTGCGCACCCGGTCTTTGCCAATGGCATCCACCGCCAGCGCCAGCACCAAGGCTGAATCGATGCCGCCGGAGAGCCCCAGAATCACGCCGGGAAAACCGTTTTTGCCAATGTAATCGCGAACTCCCAGCACCAGGGCGTCCCACAGGTCGGCGTCGAGTGAGCGTTCTGGCGCCACCTCGCCGGCCAACGCCAGGCCCTCGGGCACCCGGTTGACCTGGACCATCAAGCTGCTTTCGACAAAGCTGGGCGCCCGGCCCGCTACTGAACCATCTGCGTTGAGGGCAAATGAATGGCCCTCAAACACCACTTCATCCTGCCCGCCCACCAAATGGGCGTAAACCAGCGGCAAGCTGCAGTCTTGCACCCGGGCGCGCATCATCTGTTCACGCTCATTTCCTTTGCCAATGTGAAACGGAGAGGCGTTGATGACCACCAGCAACTCTGCACCGGCGGCCCGCGTCAGCCGGGCAGGTTCCTCAAACCAGGCATCTTCACAAATCAACAGACCCACCTTGACGCGGCTGCCAGCCTCGCCGGCCTCGAAGACGCAGACGCCCTGCCCTGGTGTGAAATAGCGGCGCTCGTCAAACACCTGGTAGTTGGGCAGTTCCCTCTTGACGTAGGTAGCAACCACAGCGCCCTCGCACAGCACGCTGGCCGCGTTGTGGCGGCTCTGGATGGCAACAGACCGGGTTCGGCTGTCGCCCCCGCTGGGGTGCCCGACGACGACCATGAGGTTCTTTAACCCGGCCAACTCGCGGGCCACTGTTTTCACGGCATCATCACAGGCTGTGATGAAGGCGGGGCGCAAGAAGAGGTCTTCGGCGGCATAGCCGCAAATGGAGAGTTCGGGCGTGAGCACCAGACGCGCGCCCTGGGCATACGCCGACTGGGCGGCCTCAATGATTTTTTTTGAATTACCGGCCAGGTCGCCCACGACAAGATTGAGTTGGGCAACGCAAAGTTTAAGTGTCATCACGGGTCTAAAAAAGGGAATGAAAAGGCGTGGAGCAAGTGTTAAACAATTATGTCATTCGAATATTGACATCTGCCGATGAGGTGAATGCCACCGAGTGGAACGAGCTCCTGAACATCCAGATGGACGCCACGCCGTTCATGCGGCACGAGTACCTGGCGGCCCTGCAGAAGAGCGGCAGCGCTACCCCAGCGACCGGCTGGACAGCCCGCTACCTGATGCTGGAG
>CAZBKX010000196.1:0-4896 GCA_964492535.1 uncultured Rhodoferax sp.
GGCTCCTTGGACGGCTTTTACGAGGGCCGCTTGTGCAAAATTTGCTTCACCCATTGGGTGATCCTCCAAAATGCTCTGTAGCCCGCATCAGGCCTCAGTTTTTGGGGATTTTAAGAGGGTCAACTGAGGAAAATAGGTTCATGTGCTTGCGGGAGAAAAAACATGCGAACCAAGATCAGGGTGTGGGATTTACCAACCCGGATTTTTCATTGGGCACTGGTCCTGTGTGTTGTCGGCTCCGTGGCGACGGCTCAAATCGAGGGCGCCGCCATGGCTTGGCATTTTCGATGCGGCTACGCTATGCTGACCCTGCTGCTATTTCGCTTGATTTGGGGTGTTGTCGGTGGACAGTGGTCACGCTTCAACAGTTTCATTTACACACCCAAAGCCACCCTGGCTTACCTCCGAGGCAAGGGGCGGCCCGAGCAATCGATTGGCCACAGCCCGCTTGGAGCGATCTCTGTGTTCGTGCTGTTGTTTGTGCTGTTGATGCAAGTGATCAGCGGGCTCACCAGTGACGATGAAATCACAGCGGCAGGACCGCTAGTCAGTTTTGTATCCAGCGCCTGGGTCACCAACGCCACTTTTTATCACGCGAATGTGGGTAAGTTAATCCTGCTTGGGCTGCTGGCACTGCACATTGGAGCGGTCATCTATTACCAGCTCATCAAAAAGCAAAATCTGACACGGCCCATGATCAACGGTGACAAGGAAGTCGATGTGGTGAGCGTGAGCTCGAAAGACACTGCCGCTACCCGGTTGGTGGCCATCGTTGTTCTGATCGGGAGTGCCTTGTTTGTTGCATGGGTCGCTGCGCTTGCAGTATGATTTTTTCATGAACCATTCCGGCACATTCAGCCCGGTCTCGCTGCGATGGTGAAACGCCCGAACATCCTGCTCTCAACCCTGGGCACAGCGTCTGAGCTGGACACCTTGAGGGGCCTGCTGCGCGAATATGCTTCCAGCTTGCAGGTTGACTTGTGTTTTCAGGGCTTTGAAGAAGAGCTTCTGAACTTGCCCGGTGACTACATTGAGCCGCGTGGCTCGCTCCTGATGGCCTGGGTGGATACTCAGCTGGCAGGCTGCTGTGGCTTGCGGCCATTGGACACCGTCGACTACCCTAACGCCTGTGAAATGAAACGGTTGTATGTTCGCCCCATGTGGAGAAATCTTGGACTGGGGCGCCGCCAAGCCGAGGCAACCCTGGATTGCGCTCGCATGGCAGGATACAGCTGCGTCTTGCTGGACACCCTGCACGGAATGGAGACCGCAAGGGCCATGTACCACGAGTTGGGTTTCGAAGAAATTCCGCCCTACTATTTCAACCCCAATGAGGGTGCCCACTACCTCAAAGTGAATCTATGAACGCCACCCTATAGAACTAAAGGTGGCGTCGCGGCAGCAACTGGACGTTTAGCCTTTGGCTTGGGCCAGCATCGTGGCAGCGTCGCTCACTTCAAACTTTCCTGGTCCCTCGATGTTCAAGGAAACAACCTTTCCATCCTTGACCAGCATGGAATAACGGTTGCTACGCAACCCCATGCCACGTCCGCTCAGGTCCAAAGTCAGACCTGTCGCCCTGGTGAACACAGCATCACCATCCGCGAGCATGCGCACTTTTCCAGCTGTATTTTGGTCTCTGGCCCACGCACCCATCACAAATGCATCGTTCACACTGACACACCAGATCTCGTCGACCCCAGCTGCCTTCAGCTGGTCGAAGCTTTCCACGTAACCCGGGACATGCTTGGCTGAACAAGTCGGGGTAAAGGCTCCGGGCAAGGCCAGCAAGGCAATTGTCTTGCCCGCGCTGGCGGCCACCACATCTACTGGATTGGGACCCAAGCTGCACCCGTTGCCTTCGGTCTCTGAAAACTCCATCAGTGTCGCGGTGGGGAGGCTGTCGCCAACTTTAATCATGTCTTGCTCCTGAAATCGTTAATTTGAATTCACAATTGAAAACGGCCCACATTGTGAGCCGTCTAATTAGATCCCGCAGTCTGAAGACTGCAAAGACTTAAACCGCAGCGGCCTTTTGAACCAAGCGGGTCGCTACCCAGTTCTTGGTTTTGGAAATAGGACGGCTCTCGGTGATCTCGATGATGTCACCCAACTTGTACTCGCCATTTTCATCATGGGCATGGTACTTGCTGGACTTACCAACGATTTTCCCGTAAAGCTCATGCTTCACGCGGCGCTCGATCAGGACCGTAACAGTCTTTGTGCGCTTGTCGCTGACAACCTTGCCGGTCAGAGTACGCTTGAGGGATTTTTTAGCTTCCGTCATTTATAGCTCCTTATTTGGCGGATTTTTCAGCGCTTTGCTTCTCGACAAGAATAGTCTTGGCGCGAGCAATATCGCGGCGCGCAGTGCGCAGCGTAGCGGTGTTGGAAAGTTGTTGAGTGGCTTTTTGCATACGAAGGCCAAAGTGTGCTCTTTGCAACGCTTTGACTTCAGTTTGCAGACCAACAACGTCTTTTTGGCGAAGTTCAGTAGTTTTCATATCAATATCTCCTGATTACTGGCCAATCATGCGTGCCACAAAAGTGGTGCGCAAAGGCAGCTTGGCTGCTGCCAAACGAAACGCTTCACGAGCCAACTCTTCCGAGACACCCACGATTTCAAAAACAATCTTGCCTGGCTGAATTTCAGCCACATAGTACTCAGGGTTTCCCTTGCCGTTACCCATTCGCACTTCAGCAGGCTTTTGGGAAATTGGCTTGTCAGGGAACACACGAATCCAAATACGACCACCACGCTTGACGTGACGGGAAATCGCACGACGAGCCGCCTCGATCTGGCGTGCGGTCAAACGACCACGATCAATACACTTGAGTCCGAAATCACCGAACGCGACCGAGCTTCCTCGGGTAGCGATACCAGTGTTACGGCCCTTTTGCTCTTTGCGGTATTTGCGACGAGCGGGTTGCAACATAGTTATTCTCCTTTACCGTCAGCTGCTGCAGCTGGCGCGGCTACCTTGCGGACGCGCTGAACGGCGGGTTTGTTAGCATCGGCACCGATGGCCTCAGCTGGCTTGTCGCTACCATCTGCTGGCGCAGCGTTACCACCCATTGGGGGGCGACGCGCACCGCGTGGGGCAGCACGATCAGCACCGGGACGGGCACCGCCACGGTCATCACGACGGGGGCCCCGTGGACGACGCTCTTCTTCAGCACGAGTTTCGACAACGGCCGGCAGATCGTTACGACCTAGCGTGTCACCCTTGTAAACCCACACCTTGACACCAATGATGCCGTAAGTCGTTTTTGCTTCAGAAGTTCCGTAGTCAATATCGGCACGCAGAGTGTGAAGCGGCACGCGACCTTCGCGATACCACTCACAACGGGCAATCTCAATGCCATTCAAACGACCAGACGACATGATCTTGATGCCCAGGGCACCGAGACGCATCGCGTTTTGCATGGCGCGCTTCATAGCCCGGCGGAACATGATCCGCTTTTCGAGCTGCTGCGTGATGCTGTCGGCAATGAGCTTGGCATCGATTTCAGGCTTGCGCACTTCTTCGATATTCACAGCCACTGGCACGCCGAGCTGACGAGACAACTCGCGCTTGAGGTTCTCGATGTCCTCGCCTTTTTTGCCGATCACAACCCCCGGACGAGCCGAGAAAATTGTGATGCGAGCATTCTTGGCAGGACGCTCGATCAAAACGCGCGAAACAGAAGCGTTCTTCAACTTGGCCTTAAGGTACTCACGCACCTTGATGTCTTCAGCCAACATACCCGCGAAATCGCGGTCACTGGCATACCAGCGAGAGGCCCAGTTGCGGCTGATACTCAAGCGAAAGCCGGTTGGGTGGATTTTTTGTCCCATATTTATCCGTGCCTCTTTCAGTTACCAACCGTCACGTACACATGGCACGTGGGTTTTCTGATTTGGTTGCCGCGACCTTTGGCGCGGGCCGTGAAGCGCTTGAGCGACGCACCTTGCTCGACGAAGATCGAAGTAATCTTCAACTCGTCGATGTCGGCACCGTCATTGTGCTCAGCGTTGGCAATGGCGGACTCCACAACCTTCTTGATGATCACAGCAGCTTTTTTCTGCGTGAACTGCAAGATGTTCAGGGCTTGATCCACCTTCTTGCCGCGAATCAAATCCGCGACCAAACGGCCTTTGTCGACCGATAAACGAACGCCACGAAGGGTTGCACGTGTTTCCATGGTCACCTCCTTATTTCTTTGAGACTTTTTTGTCTGCAGGGTGACCCTTGAAAGTACGGGTGAGAGCGAACTCCCCCAACTTGTGGCCAACCATTTGATCGGTGATATAGACCGGCACGTGCTGCTTGCCGTTGTGCACAGCAATGGTCAGCCCGATGAAATCGGGCAGGATCATTGAGCGACGTGACCAGGTCTTAATCGGCTTTTTGTCTTTAGTAGCAACGGCCTTTTCGGTCTTTGCTACCAGGTGATGGTCAACAAACGGACCTTTTTTGAGTGAACGAGTCATTTACCTGCCCCTTACTTCTTGCGACGCGACACGATCATGACCTGCGTGCGCTTGTTGTTGCGGGTCCGGTAACCCTTGGTCAGATTACCCCAAGGATCGACTGGGTGACGGCCTTCGCCTGTCTTGCCCTCGCCACCCCCATGCGGGTGATCCACCGGGTTCATCACAACACCTCGGACCGTCGGACGAATACCCTTCCAGCGCTTTGCACCGGCTTTACCGAGACGACGCAAGCTGTGCTCTTCATTCGCGACTTGACCCAATGTTGCGCGGCATTCAATGTGGATCTTGCGAACCTCACCTGAACGCATACGAACTTGGGCGTAGATCCCTTCGCGAGCCAGCAGGGTAGCCGACGTACCAGCCGAACGGACAACCTGTGCGCCCCGACCGATTTGCAACTCAATGCAGTGCACGATGGA
>CAZBKX010000197.1:0-1876 GCA_964492535.1 uncultured Rhodoferax sp.
GTGGATTGGAGGTGGCAGAGCAAACCGAACGCATCAGTGTGACCCCAATTCAAGGCCATAGTCAGTAGTTTCGAAGGAGCGAGTGCGCCTACACTTACCCAACTTTTACCGGGCCTACATTACAAAGGAGCCTTCACCGTGACCGATTTAGTGCTTTCGCAACTGTCCGATCCGTTTCGTATCGGCCTCATCATCGCCCTTGTCGTAACGATGCTGAGAACATCCGCTGTGACCGGGCGTGTTCTGCCTTTGGCTATGGGTGTCGTGTTTGTAGCCGTGATACTGCCCACCACCATGCCAGGCGGGACGGCCAGCCTCAAAGATGCCGTTCTCGCCGGGGTGGCTTCAAACCTGATTATTTTGGGGGTGGTGTTGGCAATTGCGACGCTGGTGACCAGACTACGTCGCTGATATTCAGGCTCCGGCTATGTGACTGGTTAAGTCACATAGCCGGAACTCCGAGGCACTTGGTGCTTTGTCAGATATTTCTACACCCTGAAAATCCGGCACTGCACTTGGTACCGGATTTGCGGGAAGCAGAACGGTTCCTACTTTTGAGGTAAGTAACCGATTCGCACAAACAGCCGAGCCAAGAACTTGAAGGTTCCCGCCCGGCAGTCGCATCTAGCGGCCGCTGTCGCCGGCAAAGATGTCCTTCTTGTGTGTGCCGCCTGGCACAAACAGCACCCCGATAACTACTGTCATGACTGCAATCACGATCGCGTACCACAGACCTGAATAGATGTTGCCGGTCTGAGCAGAAATCGCGAACGCGGTTGCTGGCATCAAACCACCGAACCAACCGTTGCCGATGTGATACGGTAGTGACAAACCAGAGTAACGGATGCGGGTTGGGAACATTTCAACCAGCATCGCCGCAATGGGTCCGTAGACCATGGTCACCAGGATGACGAGGTAGGTCAGTATGAAGACGATGGTGAGCTTCTGCGCCGAGAAGATGTCGAAAAAATTCTGGGCCTTGGCGATGGTCTTGTTGTCAGCCGGCACCAGCGGATAACCCGCTTGCTTCAGCGCAGCGTTCAGGCTGGAGTCGAAGGTGGCCTTCGCCTTCTTCAGTTCGTCGCCGGTCAGCTTGCTCGCGTCGTACGACGGGATCGCGGTTTCACCCACCTTGACCACAGCCGACGTGCCCGCTGCGCTCTCGATGGTTTCGTAGTTCACCGATGTCCGGGCCAGCTGGGCCTTGGCGATGTCGCAAGACGACGTGAACTTGACGGTGCCGGTCGGGTTGAACTGGAACGAGCAGTCGGTCGGCGACACGGTCACAGTGACCGGTGTCTGGTGCGCCGCGTACAGCGCCGGGTTGGCGGTCTTGGTCAAAAGCGTGAACACCGGCAGGAAGGTGATCGCGCCGAGCAGGCAACCCACCAGGATGATCGGCTTGCGGCCGATGCGGTCGGACAGCGCACCGAAGACCAGGAAGCCGCCGGTGCCCAGAATCAGCGACCAGGCCACCATCACGTTGGCGGTGAAGCTGTCGACCTTAATCACATTTTGCATAAAGAACAGCGCGTAGAACTGGCCGGTGTACCAGACTACAGCCTGACCTGCGACCAGGCCGAACAACGCGAGAAGGGCGATCTTGCCGTTCTTCCAGTTGCCGAAGGCTTCGCTCAGTCGCGCCTTGGACGTGCGGCCCTCTTCCTTCATCTTCTTGAAGGCCGGGCTCTCGTTCATTTGCAGGCGGATGTAGAGCGAGATGGCCAGGAGGAAGATCGAGCCAATGAACGGAACGCGCCAGCCCCAGGCGTTGAACGCCTTGACCATGGTCGGGTTGCCATCGGCCATGAGAACGGCAACGCCGTCCTTCATCAGGGCCACGTCCGGATAGGCACCGTTGACGTAGCCTTGCACA
>CAZBKX010000198.1:0-7425 GCA_964492535.1 uncultured Rhodoferax sp.
CGGCAAAACCGATGTAAACCAATTGGTACCCTTCAAATACAAATGGGCTTGGGAAAAATACCTGGCTACTTGTGCCAACCACTGGATGCCGCAAGAAGTCAACATGACGCGGGACATTGCGTTGTGGAAAGACCCCAATGGATTGACTGATGATGAGAGACTGATCGTCAAACGCAATCTCGGTTTCTTCGTGACGGCCGACTCCTTGGCAGCCAACAACATCGTACTGGGCACCTACCGCCACATCACGGCGCCTGAGTGCCGCCAGTTCCTTTTGCGCCAGGCTTTCGAAGAAGCGATTCACACCCATGCCTACCAATACATTGTGGAGTCTTTGGGTCTGGACGAAAGCGAGATTTTCAACGCCTACAACGAAGTCAAATCCATTCGCGACAAAGACCAGTTTTTGATCCCGTTCATCGAAGCGATCATGGACCCGAATTTCAAAACAGGGACGCACGAGACCGATCAAACGCTGTTGAAATCGTTGATCGTATTTGCCTGCCTCATGGAAGGTCTGTTCTTCTATGTCGGATTCACCCAGATTCTCGCTTTGGGTCGGCAAAACAAGATGACCGGTGCAGCCGAGCAGTATCAATACATCTTGCGGGATGAGTCGATGCACTGCAATTTCGGTATTGACCTGATCAACCAGCTGAAACTTGAGAATCCGCTGCTTTGGACACCTGAGTTCAAAGCCGAAATCAAGGTGCTTTTTGAGCGAGCCGTGGAGCTTGAGTACAAATATGCCGAAGACACCATGCCGCGTGGCGTTTTGGGCATGAATGCATCCATCTTCAAAGGCTATCTTCGCTATATCGCCAACCGCCGGGCCATGCAGATCGGATTGGATGCGCTGTTCCCGAACGAGGAAAATCCGTTTCCATGGATGAGTGAAATGATTGACTTGAAGAAGGAACGCAACTTCTTTGAAACCCGTGTTATCGAGTACCAATCTGGCGGAGCACTTTCCTGGGACTAATTGGACACATGACCACAAGAACTTCACACACGGCGAACCGGCCTTTCCCGGCTGAACGCTGTGCGTGCCCCCGAATTCATGGCGCTGGGACTCAAACCCAACCCCATGAGTCGCTTTGTGCACTCCAACTCGCATGAAGTGCTCTTTGTAAATTTATCAAGGAGATATTAAATGGCAACTGCAAAAAAACCGGTCACAAAAAAGGCCGCACCCGCGAAGAAGGCTGTAGCAGTCAAAAAAGCTGCTCCCGCAAAAAAAATAGCCGAAAAAAAGGCTGAACCCGCAAAGAAAGCGGCACCAGTGAAAGCTGTCGCTGCAAAGAAGGCTGCACCAGTGAAAGCTGTCGCTGCGAAAAAAGCATCTCCAGCCAAAGCTGTCGTCGCCAAAAAAGTGGCTCCGGTCAAAGTCGTCGCGGCAAAGAAGGCTGCGCCTGCCGTGAAGGCATCACCTGCTAAAAAGACAGTGGCAGTCAAAAAGCCTATTGTTCAAAAAGCGGCATCTGACCCAAAAGCAACTGTTGCAAAAAAAGCTGTCGCCACCAAACCCGCTGCAAAGGCAGCCCCGAAGCCCGTTGCCAAAAAAGCAGCCAAGGCACCAGCAGCCAAGCCAGCAGCCGTGAAGGCCAGCCCTGCGGCCCAAACCACGTTGAATCCTCAGGCTGCCTGGCCGTTTCCAACAGGCATCAAGCCCTGAGCACTGTAAAGTGCGAGAGCCTCAAGCCCGATGCCCAGCCGGCGTCGGGCTTTTTTCATGATGTTCTCCGAGCACACCATACGAATCAGGGATAGAACGCCAGGATTCGATAGCCGGCAAACCGGTCAGCACCACCCGGCGGATTAACCGATATTGTCAACGACACCGGTCGCTCAGAACCCGCAGCGATGGATTCTGACTCGCCGTCGATTGCAGACAAAATCAATACCCTGCGAATGACTGGCTGGTCAAGCGTGTCCGTCAGGGTGAGTTCGAGCGCAGGCAAGGCGACAGGGACAGCCTCCACATTTTTCAGTGTCAGGTTCAACCGGTAGGAATCGCCGTGGACACGCGTGAAGGCCGAACTGTCAATCACGATCGATTCAATCTTTCGCCAAGGCGATACGCTGCAATTCAACCGGTCGCAAATGGCCTGCAGCCAGGGCCTGAGATCGGGCCTCAACGCCGCAATCTGGTTGCGCTCATGCAGAACTATTTGTCCTGCCAAACTCAGGACCAACGCCGCACTCAATAGAGACCAAGTCGCTCGCATGAGCAAACTCTGATTTGTCGCGGGGACCCGTGCTTGGCGCAAAAATGACATATCGCTCGAAACAGGTCGGCTCTCAAACTCAGGGTCGTGCGACGCCTCAGGTGACGAGGGCGCGGTCTGAGCCAACACCCGCGGCTCTTGCGGCTCTGACGTCTCCACGTTCGGCTCGGGCAGCGACTGGGGCTGCTCCTCAGAAACCAATACGGCTGTTGCCTCAACTGATGGCAACTCGCCACCGGGCATTGCCCCGCCCGTCCACATGTCAGCCTCAGGGGTCGACGTGATAACGGGATCCTCCAGCGCCGGCCCCTCCACTTGAAAAGCCGGCGCATCCTGGGCCGCAGCGGCCGCGCTCACCGGCACCCAAGATTGCACAAGATGCTGTGAGGCGTCGAAAATGTCGTCACACTGCCCACACCTCACCCAACCTTCAGAAATTCTGAGCTGATCAGGAACGACCTTGAACAAGGTCTGGCAGGCCGGGCAACGTGTAATCAGGCTCATGTGGGGTGAACTGTCGAACTGCGCCGTGAATCTCTCAGCGGGCGGCCGTCATCAAAATCCAGCCATCTTCCTGGTCAGCGACCATCAGTTCGCAGTGCGGTCGGTAGGCTTCCTTGAGCTCGTCTGCCTGGCGCTCGAGAATGCCCGCAAGGACCAGGGACCCACCGACGGCCACGCGAGACCACAGCAAGGGGGCCAACACCTTCAACGGTGTTGCCAGAATATTGGCAAGCACCGTCTGGTAAACGCCCGTCACAGCATCCGGGAACCCGGCTTTCAAGCGGACCTGGTTGGCCTCGGCATTCAGGGCTGTAGACTGGATCGCAGCCTCATCAATATCAATGGCATCAATGTCGGTCGCGCCGTGCTTGGCTGCGCCAATGGCCAGAATGCCAGAGCCACAGCCGTAATCGAGCACCCGCCCCAGATCATGGCTCCTAGCCAAACCATCAGCCCGGCGTGTCCCTGCAATCCAGCGCAAACACATGCGGGTCGTGGGATGCGTCCCGGTGCCGAAGGCCAAACCGGGGTCCAGACGAATCATGATGCGGGCCTGTTCGGGTGGCTCATGCCAGGTCGGCACGATCCAGAATTCAGGCGTGATTTCAACCGGCGTGAACTGTGACTGGGTCAATCTAACCCAGTCCTGTTCGGGCACTGCCTGCAGACCCAAAAAAAGGCAATCGCAAAAAAAGTCCTGGACCTGCAACAACGCCAAAGTGCTTCTGGCACCGGACTCGGTGGGAAACAAGGCCAGTACCCGTGAACGCTGCCAGCCATCTTTGGGCGGCGGCATGCCGGGCTCACCAAACAAGGCCTGCTCGGCATCGGTCTGAGCGTCCGCGTCTTCGACGCTGACGCTCAGGGCGTCCAGTGCTTCAAGTGCATCACTCAACGTTTCGACCCGGTTCTCCGGGCACATCAGGCTCAGTTCAAACATGTGATCCCAATTTGTGACTGGGCCGCATGCGCTCGCGTCGCGTCAGTGCGGTCCGTCCTGCCAGTTTCAATTCAACGCTTATGCTGCGCCAACCACTCTTCAAGGTAATGGATGTTGGTGCCACCCGCCATGAACTTCGCATCCACCATCAACTCCCGGTGCAACGCGATGTTGGTGTTGATCCCCTCCACCACCGTTTCGCCCAAGGCCGTGCGCATGCGGGCCAAAGCCTGCTCGCGCGTGTCCCCATGCACAATGATCTTGCCAATCATGGAGTCGTAATTGGGTGGCACGAAGTAGTTGCTGTAGATGTGAGAGTCCACCCGGACTCCGGGTCCACCCGGCGCATGCCACATCGTCACTCGACCAGGGGACGGCGTGAACTTGTAAGGATCTTCTGCGTTCACACGGCACTCAATGGCATGGCCACGAATTTCGATCTGCCGCTGCGTGAAGGGCAGCTTCTCGCCAGCGGCCACCATGATCTGGGTCTTGACAATATCAACACCGGTAACCATCTCTGTGACCGGATGTTCCACCTGCACGCGGGTGTTCATTTCAATGAAATAAAACTCGCCGTCCTCATACAAAAACTCGAACGTGCCAGCACCCCGGTAACCGATCTTCTTGCACGCCGCCACGCACCGCTCGCCCACCCGCTCAATGAGCTTGCGCGGAATGCCCGGTGCGGGAGCCTCTTCGATGATTTTTTGATGCCGACGCTGCATCGAACAATCACGCTCGCCCAGGTAAACCGCATTTTTGTATTTGTCGGCAAGGATCTGGATCTCGATGTGCCGGGGATTTTGGAGAAACTTCTCCATGTAGACCGCCGGATTGCCAAAAGCGGCACCGGCTTCGGCTTTGGTCATCGTGACCGCGTTGATCAGCGCTGCCTCGGTGTGAACCACCCGCATGCCCCGGCCGCCACCGCCACCCGCCGCCTTGATGATGACGGGATAGCCCACCGTCTTGGCGATACGGCGGATTTGCACCGGGTCATCCGGCAATTCGCCCTCCGACCCGGGCACGCAAGGCACACCGGCTTTGATCATCGCCTGCTTGGCAGACACCTTGTCGCCCATCATTCGGATGGATTCTGGCGTGGGGCCGATGAACTGAAAGCCGCTCTTCTCGACCCGTTCGGCAAAGTCGGCGTTTTCGCTCAAAAAACCATAGCCGGGGTGGATGGCTTCGGCATCCGTCACTTCGGCCGCCGAAATGATCGCCGGCATATTCAAATAACTCAAGGCAGAAGACGGCGGGCCAATGCAGACTGCCTCCTCTGCCAGCTTCACGTATTTGGCTTCGCGGTCAGCCTCGGAATAGACCATGACGGCCTTGATCCCGAGTTCGCGGCAAGCGCGTTGGATTCTGAGGGCGATTTCGCCCCGGTTGGCAACGAGAATTTTCTTGAACATGGGAATTGGCGCCTGGCCTCACTCAATCACGAACATGGCTTGGCCGTACTCAACCGCCTGGCCGTTGTCACACAGAATCCGGGTCACGACGCCTGTTTTGTCCGCCTCAATTTCATTGAGAATCTTCATCGCCTCGATAATGCAGATGGTTTCACCCGACTTGATTGAATCTCCGACTTCAACAAAAGCCTTGGCCCCGGGAGAAGCTGCGCGGTAAAAGGTGCCTACCATGGGCGACTTGACGGGGTGACCTGCGTCAGCAACAGGAGCTGCTTCGATGACCGGGCTGGGGACTGCTGCTGCCGAAGGCGCTGGCGCCGCGGCCGCCACAGGCGCTGCGTACTGCTGCACCATCGCACCACCCCCCTTGACAATGCGAACCTTGCCCTCTGCTTCAGTGATTTCCAGTTCAGAGACATTTGATTCAGACACCAGGTCAATCAATGTCTTGAGTTTTCTAAGATCCATAGAGTCTCCAACGAATTTAAAGCAACGACCGAGAATTTACCTTAATTTTCGCTAAATTGCGGCCATCTTCTTCTTTTTAAAAATTGAACCTTGGTTTTCGGATCAGAAAATCATCTGATCCATGGGTGAAACCTTGAAAAAAGAGAACAAATGCGTCCCTCAAGGGCTACCCCAGCGCAGCCCAAGCACGCAAGTCTTCCAGGCTCACCTTACCCATTTTACGATGCAGCACCAAACCGTCTGACCCCAGCACCACCGTGAAGGGCAGACCTCCGCTTAAATTACCCAGGGATTTGACCAACTCCATGCCAGACACACCCGCCATCGCCACAGGAAAGGTCACGGGCGTCTTGGCCAGAAAACGTTTGACTGGGTCCAGTTGATCCACAGCCAAACCCAGAACTTGCCAGCCTTTAGATGTATTCTCCTGATAGAAGGCACTCAATAACGGCAACTCCTCCACACAAGGAGGGCACCAGGTCGCCCAAAAATTGAGCAGCAAGGGTTTGCCACGCAGGGTCTGCATGACCAGCGACTTGCTCTCCAGACCCGCAAATTCCGCCGCCCATAGCCCCGCTTCAGCCTGCGGGACCATGGAATGCGGCTGATACCGCCACCAAGCCAATCCAGCACCCCCCAGCGCAGCCGCCCCGGCAACCGCTCCCATCAACCAGCGCCGACGAGATCGGCCCGCCCCCCCGTCGGGCGGCAGCGGCAATTCATTCATTTCAGTCATATCGGTTGTTCATTCAGTAAACGTTTGACAGCCAGCACATCACCGCGGGGTTTGCGACCTTTGGCATCCAGCCGCAGGGCGCCGCGAACATCATCCCGGTCATAGACAAGCAGGTGAACACCCACCTCTTCTTGCAGGCCGGGACAAAAGGAATGCACACTCAGCGCCTCGACCGATTCACCATGAAAACCGGTCACCGTCCGGGGCACATACTGTACCCGGTGGTCAATCAGCGATATCTCAGCCGATTTGCAGTCATCACAAAACAACTGGATATAAATATCGGACAAACGGGTTGCCGTGCCGTGCCAGACAGACCCACCCAAGTGGGGGGAAAACTCCGCCATGCGCTCCATCCAGACCAGCGCCAACTCACGCAAGGCAGCCAGCTCGCCGGGCTGCGTGTCCTGGCAGAACACGGAAATGTAATCCACCACGGCATCTTCAATCTCATCGTTCCCAGGCAAAGGCGTACGGGATGGAAGGCCGAGCTGCTTGACAGCCCGGCGCTTGGCGGGGCCGTATTCCAGCCCCTCTTCCACCACCAGCCGGGCAGCCATGCTTGAAATTTCTGATTTGACGGAATCCATGGGACTGCATTTTGCCCGGAATGCAGCAGCCTAAAATCCGGGCATGCACATTCATATTCTGGGTATTTGCGGCACATTCATGGGCGGCCTGGCCGCGTTGGCACGCGAGGCGGGGCATCGGGTCACGGGCTGCGACAGTGGTGTGTATCCGCCGATGAGCGATCAATTGCGGGCCTTGGGCATCGAATTGATTGAAGGCTTTGGCGCCGAGCAACTCAGCTTGCAGCCCGACATGTTCGTGGTGGGCAATGTCGTGAGCCGGGCTCACTTGAACGATGGCACACCCAAATTCCCGCTGATGGAAGCTATTCTGGATGCGGGACTGCCCTACACCAGCGGACCGCAGTGGCTCGCCGAGCACGTCTTGCAGGGCCGCCATGTGATTGCGGTGGCCGGCACCCATGGCAAGACCACCACGACAGCCATGGTGACCTGGATATTGGAGTGTGCGGGTCTGCAACCTGGCTTTCTGGTCGGAGGTGTGCCTTTGAATTTTGGCGTGTCAGCGCGCCTGGGCGGTGGGGCGGCAACGGGTTTT
>CAZBKX010000199.1:0-6294 GCA_964492535.1 uncultured Rhodoferax sp.
GGCTCCTTGGACGGCTTTTACGAGGGCCGCTTGTGCAAAATTTGCTTCACCCATTGGGTGATCCTCCAAAATGCTCTGTAGCCCGCATCAGGCCTCAGTTTTTGGGGATTTTAAGAGGGTCAACTGAGGAAAATAGGTTCAATATAAAAATGGGCTCTAGCCGGTAAATAATAAGGTTTTGTTGCTATTTATTTATGACCATATCACGGTGAAGAAACTCAGGCTGGCGCTACCTCGTAGCCCTCTTCGGCAATGGCCTTGGCCAACAATTCCCGCGCTTGAGCGGACTGCACCACCACCTGGTTGGCGGCCCGGTCAATGCTGACTTCGGCTTGAGGGTCCACCTGCTTCAACGCGCGGGTCACGGCTTTTTCGCAATGGCCACAGGTCATGCCGGTGACGGTAAAGGTTTGGTGCATGGAAAGCTCCTGTCGGTGAAATGATCAAACGTCACTTGCCGGGCAAGCATAGCGCCAAGCTCGTTCAACCAGATAGGTTTAGGATGAATCCATGACAGCGACCCCCACCCCCCACCCCAACGCCAGCATCGATGCGGCGCCCGCGGCACTTTCCATCGATATCGGCATTGGCGGCATGACCTGTGCGTCTTGCGTGGGCCGGGTCGAGCGGGCGCTCAAGAAAATCCCTGGTGTGCAGGAGGTGGCCGTCAACCTGGCCACCGAGTCAGCCCGCATCCAGGTTGTGCCGGCCGAGCACATGGAGGCCCGCCTGCGCCGCGCAGTGCGCGATGCCGGCTATGAGCCGCGCGCCAGTGACGCTGGCGTGCTGGCCGAGAACGCCTCACCTTGGGCGGGTTTTCTACCTGTAGCCGTGGGTCTGGCCTTGTCTGCGCCACTGGTGCTGCCCATGGCCGGTGACTTGTTTGGCCTGCACTGGATGCTGCCGGCGTGGTTGCAGTTTGCGCTGGGCACACCGGTGCAATTCATTTTGGGCGCCCACTTTTACCGGGGTGGCTGGCATGCGCTGAAGGCGCGCACCGGCAACATGGACCTGCTGGTGTCCATTGGCACTACCGCGGGCTGGACCTTGTCGGTGTGGCTGTGGCTCACGGCCCAGCCGGGCGACATGGGGCATCTGTATTTTGAAGGCTCGGCTCTGGTGATCACGCTGGTGATGCTGGGCAAATGGCTGGAAGCCCGCGCCAAGCGTCAGACCACGTCGGCCATTCGGGCCTTGCATGCGCTGCGCCCGGACACGGCCCACCTGATGGGGCCGGATGGCGAAGTGGATGTGCCCGTGGCGGAGGTGCTGGTGGGTGACCGGCTGGTGGTCAAGCCTGGCGAGCGGTTTCCGGTGGACGGCTTGCTGCTGGAAGGCCACACCCAAGTGGATGAATCAATGCTCACAGGCGAACCCTTGCCGGTAGAGAAGCAGGCAGGCTCGCAACCGCAGGCGGTACTCACGGGGGGCTCCATCAACGGGGAGGGACGCGTGGTGATGCAAGTGGGTGCCGTGGGCAGCGAGACCGTGCTCTCCGGCATCATTCGCCTGGTGGAAGACGCACAGGCGGCCAAGGCGCCCATTCAGCGCCTGGTGGACAAGGTGAGTGCGGTATTTGTGCCCGTGGTGCTGGTGATTGCGCTGGCCACGGTGCTGGGCTGGTGGCTCACGGGTCATTCGTTTGAGGAGGCGCTGATCAATGCTGTGGCGGTGCTGGTCATTGCCTGCCCCTGTGCCTTGGGCCTGGCCACACCGGTAGCCATCATGGCAGGCACCGGGGTGGCGGCGCAACATGGCATTTTGATCAAGGACGCGCAAGCGCTGGAGTTGGCGCATAAGGTCGACATTGTTGCTTTTGACAAAACCGGCACCCTCACCGTGGGCCGACCCAAACTGAGTACGCTTCTGGTCGCGCCCGGCCTGACCGAGGAAGCCGCTGTAGTGTCCGCCGCCAGCCTGCAAAGCGGCAGTGAACACCCCTTGGCCCGCGCAGTGACCCGCTACGCCCAAGACAAAGGCCTGGCCTTCGGTGCGCCGGACAACGTGCGGGCGGTGCCCGGCAGGGGCATTGAAGGGGAGGTGGCCGGGCGCAGTTTCCTGATTGGCAGCCTGCGCTGGATGGAGGAATTGGGGGTAGACACCCGCAGCCTGGCATCACAGGCGGCCGAACTGCAGGTTCAAGGGGCCACCGTGTCGGCCATGGCCGAGCGCACGGCTGAAGGCTTGCGCTTGTGCGCACTGATGGCCTTCAGCGACGAACCCAAGCCCGGCGCCAAAGAGGCCATCGCGGCTTTGCGGGCCCGGGGCATCAAGACCGTGATGATTTCAGGCGACAACCGGGGCGCTGCCGAGGCCATGGCGCGCCGACTGGGTTTATCACCGGAGTCAGGTGAAGTCATGGCAGAGGTGCTGCCAGGCGACAAGGCCGCCAAAGTGGTGGCATTGCAGCAAGGCGGGCACACCGTGGCGATGGTGGGCGACGGCGTCAACGATGCGCCGGCCCTGGCGGCAGCGCAGGTTGGCATGGCCATGGCCAACCTGGATGGGGGCGGCACGGATGTCGCCATGCATGCCGCCGGCATCACCCTGATGCGGGGCGACCCCTTGTTGATTGAAGCGGCCCTGGACATCTCGGACCGCACGGTGGCCAAAATCAGGCAAAATCTGTTTTGGGCTTTTGCCTACAACGTGGCGGGCATACCGCTGGCAGCGTTCGGATTTTTGAATCCAGTGGTGGCCGGTGCCGCCATGGCCATGAGTTCGGTGAGCGTCATGAGCAATGCTCTGTTGCTCAAGCGCTGGAAGCCGGGCAGGCCGTCTGACTCCAAGCACTAGAATCCGCTCATCATCGAGGCCTGTGGCCTCCTGGCTTTCTAACCAATAGATGCTTTCATCACCATGAACTTGACAACACAAGGGCTGCAACGGTTTGTACAAGCCCAGGACTTGGTCTATGAATCTGTCTGTAACGAGTTGTCTCTGGGCGAAAAAACCAGCCACTGGATGTGGTTTGTCTTTCCGCAACTCAAGTGCCTCGGACACAGCCCCATTGCCAAGCACTATGGTATGGAGTCGGCCGCTGAGGCCCTGGAGTTCTGGCAACATCCGGTGCTTGGGGCCCGACTCAAGGAGTGCACCCAACTGGTGCTGGCTCAACCCAACACCTCGGCGCATGATGTTTTTGGTTCGCCAGACGACGTGAAGTTCAAATCGTGCATGACGCTGTTTGCCAAAGTGGCATCCAACGAGCCGTGTTTCAAAGAAGCGTTAGCTCGTTTTTTTAACGGCAAACAGGACGAAAGTACCTTGAAGCTGTTGGGCTAACGCGCGTCCGGCAGCTCGATCTTGACCTCCAGGACTTCCAGGTTGTCCTGGCGCTCCAGGTTCACCTTGATGTCATTGGCGTTGATCTTGATGTACTTGCTAATGACCGCAATCAGCTCGCGCTGAAGCGCGGGCAGATAGTCAGGCTCGGCGGCATTTCGACCGTTGCGCTCATGGGCCAGAATGATTTGAAGTCGCTCTTTGGCCATATTGGCGGATTTCTTTTTCTCGCCGGCAAAAAATGAGAAAAATGACATGACTTTACTTTCCACCAAAAAGTCGTTTCAGCAAGCCCGGCTTGACCGCCTCGATGAAACGCATGGGCTTGTCATCTCCGAGAAAACGATCAATCACATCCTTGTAGGCTTCTGACACGTCGCTGCCCTGCATGTGCACAGCAGGAAGGCCCTGGTTGGAGGCCTGCAGCACGGTTTCGCTCTCGGGGATCACACCGATCAGCTTGATGCGCAAAATGTCCTGTATGTCGTCCAGTGACAACATCTGGCCCTGGTTCACGCGCGCCGGGTTGTAGCGGGTAATGAGCAAATGCTCCTTGATGGGTTCCTGGCCTGCAATGGCGCGGCGGGTTTTGCTGGAAAGCATACCCAAAATTCGATCTGAATCGCGCACCGAGGAGACTTCAGGATTGGTGACCACCAGCGCTTCATCGGCGAAGTGCATCGCCATGAGCGCACCGGTCTCAATACCGGCGGGTGAGTCGCACACGATGTACTCGAAGTCCATGGCGGCCAGGTCGTTCAATACTTTTTCGACGCCCTCGACGGACAAGGCGTCCTTGTCACGGGTCTGCGACGCAGCCAGCACAAAGAGGTTGTCACACTGTTTGTCCTTGATCAGAGCCTGGTTGAGATTAGCCTCACCATGAATGACGTTGATCAGGTCGTAGACCACACGCCGCTCGCACCCCATGATCAGGTCCAAGTTGCGCAAGCCCACGTCAAAGTCAATGACCGCCGTCTTGTGACCGCGCAGCGCCAGACCGGCTGAAAAACTGGCGCTGGTGGTTGTTTTGCCCACACCACCCTTGCCGGAGGTAACTACAACGATTTTTGCCATGGAAAAAATCTCTTTCAGAAAATGAATTAAGTGTTCAGGGCTTCGAACAGCAACCGGTCTTGCCCGTCGTTGCTTAGCCGGACTTGTGCTGGCTTGCCTTGCACATCAGGCGGCAAGGGGGATTCGCTGGTGCGGTAAATGCCGGCGATGGAGATCAGCTCGGGCTCCAGGCACAGCGAAAAAATGCGGGCTTCGGTATTGCCCGTGGCACCAGCCATGGCTTTGCCACGCAAAGGCGCATACACATGGATGTTGCCATCGGCCACGACTTCTGCGCCCTGATTGACCATGGCCAAGACGATCAGATCGCAGCCCTTGGCATACACCTTTTGCCCAGAACGCAGGGGTTTGTCGATGACCATTGTTTTGCTGGCAACCACTACAGGGATAGCCTCTGACACGACTTCAGGGGCGGGTTGCTGCGGCGCAGGAGTGGACGGGGCTCGCGTTTTGTGGGCTTCGACCGTTGTTTCAACCAGCCCGAGGTCCAGACAGGTGGACATCCATTCAGGCGTAGCGCCTCGGGCTGCAATGGGAACCAGACGACAGGTTCGCAACACGGTCAGTAATGGAACGAGGTTCTGTATGGACGCTTCAGGGGAGAAAAGCGAGAAATCAAGCACCAGACCGTCGTGATCAAAAAAATCAGGGCTTTCGCCTTCGGGACCAAACTTTTGCGCAACATCAGTGGCCAGTTGGCCCAAATCATCAGTTTTGACAATCAACGCCACCAGGGGCAGATCCGCACTTTTTATTTCAAACGTTGCAGGTGAATGACCGGAGGGTTTGCCTGCAGCAGAAATGGACATGGCGAAAAGTCAGAGGGGAGTAACGGTTGAATAGACAAAAAAATCAGGCTTGTCCAGTACCTGCACAAGCCATAAATCAGAGGCGATTTTACTTGATTGCATTGTCAAAAAAGGTTGATGGGGCTAGCTTCTTTCAACCGCAATTGATTTAGGGCACTCGAACAGAACGATGACTATTCTTGAAAGTAAGTTGGCTTTGTCTTATCTTCTAATGGTTCTAATTTTAAATAGTAGTAGTAGATAGAGTGAGGAGCTTTCTGTGGATAAGGTTGATTTATATATATAAATCAACCACTTGAATTACTCCAACTCCTGTGCGGGTTCGTGCTTTCCCACTGTATCCACAAACTGGATAACTCCAGACTTTTTGATTTTCCTGTGGATAAGTGGTCGATTTCATTGGAATTATTCACAGGTTTATCCTTTGACAGATGTTGGAGATGCCCTTAAGCACCGTGATCGCGTTGACTTGTTTTCTCCCGGGAGAACCGGGGATTTGGCGGTGATTGACAAGGTGTATGGGGTATCGATCAGATCGATCTGTACCAAGGGCGATCCATCGAGCGAAAAATATCCGCATGCCCCGGCTATCTCGCCTGGCTGAGCTTTGCAGCTACGTTGCCGGCATCTGATTTGGTTGGGTTGCCTGGGGCGGTAGCTGCCGGCTCCAGGCTTTCTTGCACAATGCAAGACACCATGCCCACCTCTCACCTGTCCGCTCATTTCCCTTTGAAGCACATTGTCTGGCTTGCCCTGGCGCTATCCACCGGGGCGGCGCTCTCCTTGGGAATCACCCGGTTTTCATATGGTTTGTTGCTGCCTCCGATGCGGGCGGACCTGAACTGGTCCTACACGCTGGCCGGCGCCATGAACACGGTGAATGCGCTGGGGTACTTGTTGGGGGCCTTGGTGACGCCAGGCTTGTTGCATCGCCATGGGGCCTCCCGTGTGCTGATGGCTGGCGCCGTGCTGGCCAGTCTCTTCATCCTATTTTCCTCAGTTGACCCTCTTAAAATCCCCAAAAACTGAGGCCTGATGCGGGCTACAGAGCATTTTGGAGGATCACCCAATGGGTGAAGAAAAATTTGAGCAGACAGCACTCGTAAAAGCCGTCGAGGGCGCC
>CAZBKX010000200.1:0-3583 GCA_964492535.1 uncultured Rhodoferax sp.
GAGCAACTGCGCGGCGAGGGTGACCAACCGACCATTGGCCTGCTGCTATGCAAAAGCAAAGACCGGTTGGTGGCCGAATATGCGCTCAGCGACATTCAAAAACCGATGGGCCTGTCCACCTATACCTTGTCTCACACGCTACCCGAAGCTCTGCGCGGCAAGTTGCCCAGCATTGAGGCTATTGAGCGGGAGTTGGGGTTGGATGCGTTGGATGGGTTGGATGCAGCGTCTTCAGTCGTCGACCAGGGCGGGGTATAAAATTTTTTTTCGGGTGGCATTGTCAATGCAGGGTCAGGGGCAAAGTCGTGGTTTTGACGCGCACCACCGCCGCGCGAACCTCATAGGGCAACGGGGCATTCGCGACGATGTTGGCTGCAATGGTGCGGGCCTGCCGCGTGATGGGTTCGATGTACCGGCTGGTCTGGCCGTGGATGCTGATGCAGTCGCCCAGCGCATGAATGCGCTCGTTGCTGGTGCGCAGGGTTTGGGCATCTACGGCAATGCCGTTGGCCCATTCCAGCCCGGCGGTCTGCGCCAGTCGGTTGGGGGTTTGCAAGCCGGTGGCGGCAATGACCTGGTCGGCTTCAAACACCTGGCCGCACTCCGTGGTGACCCGGTAGCCCGCGCCCAGTTTCTCAACCCTCGCCACCTTGACCTGACCGACAAACCGGATCGGCAGCGCGCCCCAGGCGCCCAGCAGCTTCTGGCCTGCACCTTGTGCTGACCAGCGCGCCAGCGGTTGGTCCTGCACGTCGAGCAAGGTGATGCGGTGCCCGCCCAAGGCCAGGTCGTTGGCCAGTTCGCTTCCGACCAACCCCGCTCCCACGATCAGCACGTTGCGGGAGGTCTCGCCCAGCACGCCGCGGAATTTCGTATACGCATTCAGATGGTTGATGCGCCAGCACATCGATGCGGGCAGCGTGGGGGTCTGCACGTCTTGTGCGCCCTGGGCAATGACCAAGTGCTCATAACGCAGCGTGCCGCGTGTGGTGCGCAGTTGCCGGGTCTCAACGCAAACTCGAATGGCGTGCGTGTGGGCCAGCAATTGAACTTGCAGTCGTTGGGCAGCGGCCACGCCGGTCTCCCGGATGTACTTGTCTGGTGCTGTCTTTCGCGCCAGTGCGATGGACAGCAGGGGTTTGTCGTAGACATCGCCCGCGCAGGCGGTGACCAGGGTGATGGTCAGTGTGGCATCTTGCGCCCGCAAGGCCTCAGCCATTTCCCAGCCAGCCCGGCCCCCGCCGACGATCACCACGCCAGGCGACTGGCGGGCGTTGCGCCGGAGCGGCAGGGCCGTGGCACCTGCCTGGGCGCGCAGGGCGTCCAGGCTCGGCGGGGCATACAACTCAAAGTCGGACTTGGTCACACCGCACAGCGGGCAAGCCCAGTCATCCGCAATGTCGGCGTAGCGCGTGCCTGCAGCCAGGCCGCCGTCGGGGTCGCCGTCAGCCTCGTTGTACACATAGCCGCAGGCGTGGCAGATGTACTGCTGCCAGGGGGCTACTGCACAGGCCTCGTTCACTGCCGCTGAGGTGGCGCGCAGAGGGGCTGTGCCCGGGTTCATGCCGGCATCTCCTCGGCACTGAGCCGGGTGATCTCCTTGCGCAGGTGCTTGATGGCTGGCGTGACGATGGCCACAAAGTGCGATTCACGCACCCGCCGCTGCACCGCCGAGCTCATCAGATAGCCGCGTGCGCCCTGGTGCAACAGGGCAGATTGGGCTGCCCGCAGACACAATTCGGCGCCGTGGGCACGGGCGTCCAGCACGTCGATGAAAAATTCCTTGGAGGCGTCAAACGGTGTTTGCGCCAGTACCCGCACGCGCTCGGTCAAGGCGTCGAGTTCAGCTTGCAGGGCGTGGGGGCGGTCTTCCAGAAACTGGTTGACGTGGCCCAGTTGGGCTTCCACGTCCCACATGGAGTCAATCGCGCCCTGCGTCACGCCCACCGCCATGCCGCATTGCAGCATGACAAAGGCGGCGCGGATGCGGGCAATAAACGGTTTGGCGGGGTGGGCAATCAAATCGTCGGGTCCGACAAAGTAGTTGTCCAGTTTGAGCGCATAGGTGCCCGTGCCCTCCATGGCCGAGAAACTGGGGCACTCCCGCAGGGTCACGCCGGGGGCGTTGCAGCGCAGTAAAAACATCAGCTCCGAGCCAGCTTCGAGCTCGCCATCCATCACTGCAGCAATGGCGCCGCAGTAGTGGTTGGCCTGAAGGTTGCTGACCCAGGGCAGTGTGCCGGTGACCGCGTAGCCGCCTGGCACGGGGCGGGCCCTGAGCAGCAGGCTCTCAATCTGTGCGTAACTCTTCATGGGGTTGGACAGCGCGGTGCCGCCCAGGGTGTTGCCAACCACATGCTGCGCCAGCGCCTCGCCCATGAGCGCAGGGTTGCCTGATTGCTGCAGGTACAGGCCGCACACCGCCTGGCACCACATCATGAAGCCGGTGGCGCCACACACGCGGGACGCTTCGGCCATGGCCTGGATGGCGAGAAAGTAGTCACCTGCTTGGTCAGCCGTATCCAGGTGCGCACTCATGGCGCCCATGCGGGCAAACTGTTGCAGCACTGCCAGGGGGTAGTGTCCGTCACGGTCAATCGCCACGACCTGCTCAGCCAGCGGGCCCTGGGCGATGGCCCGCGCTTGAGCCAGCCAGCCGTCCTGGGGTGAGGGGGACGAATCAATCACGTCACTGGGCAGGTCGGCAGGGTGCATGGCGAGTTCCTTGGGTAAACAGTGGGCGCGTTGAGCGGGTCAGTCGGCCAGGCCGATGTCAAACGCAATCGGGTTGCGCATGGAATTGGCCACGGGGGAGTAGAGGTTGGCGTGCTGCACGATCTCGTCGAGCACCTCGCGCGGGGCGTCGCCCTCGATGTTGACCTTGACCCGGATCGCCTGAAAACCCATGTCTTTGGGCTCTTTCAAGGCGCCACCGGCACCCCAGGCGGCGGGGTTGCCGATGTCGCCTTCCATGAAGATCTCCAGCTTGGACAGTTTGACTTGCTTCCAGGTGGCCACCGCGGTGATGCCCACCGCCAGGCAGCCGCCCAGGCCCGACAACACAATCTCGCCCGGCGCCGGCGCGGTGTCTTCGCCAAACAGATGCAGCGGTTCGTCCACGACCACGGGCGCGTGGTTGCCCACATAGCTCAGCGAGCGGTACATGCCTTGCATCTCGGTGCGGACCTTGTTGGTGCCGCGCGATGCCGGGTTGTTGCGGCCTTTGTCGGCAAAGGCGGCGAGACCCACGCTGTCGATGGGCTTGAGGTAGGCCTTGACGGTGGTGGGGGCAGAGGGTTCTAAAGTGTCAACGGACATGGGGTTTCCTTGCAAGTGCGCGGCAGATGCCGTGCTACTCACTTTGCAAAGGACATGCCAGAGGCTGGTTTTGGCCGAAATTTGATTAAAAAGTACCTCTGGACGGCAATTTATATGACTTTGTAGCTATATATTAAATAGCAATCAATGGCGCCTCAGATCAGCGCGTCCGGACACAATGTCTACAAATTGTCGCCATTGCGAAGTCCCATCTTCTTTAGTCGATAGCCCAACTGCCTGGCGGTCAGCCCCAGTGCTTGCGCGG
>CAZBKX010000201.1:0-1974 GCA_964492535.1 uncultured Rhodoferax sp.
CCGGCATGGCCGCCGCCAACAACGATGACGTCAAAATGTTCTGGATAAAGCATGGCTAGAAATTGGAGTGTGGGCGCTGAAGAAAAGCGCACGCCCTGCGCCTGTGGGGCAAGCCCTGATTTTACCGGGCGCCCCGAAAACTGGGGACAATCAAGGCCATGAACCTCCTGATCTTTGCCGGCAGCACCCGCCAACAGTCCTTCAACCGGCAGCTCGCCACCGCAGCCTCTGCGATGGCCCGCGCGGGCGGCGCCACAGTCACCCAACTGGAGCTGGCCAGCCTGGACATCCCGCTGTACAACGCCGACCTGGAGGCCCAGGACACACCGCCCGATGTCATCTGCCTGAAAGATCTGATGCATGCGCACCCAGCCTGGATCATCTGTTCACCGGAATACAACGGCAGTTACACCGCCCTGCTCAAAAACACCATCGACTGGGCTTCCAGCCCGGTCAAGGGCAACCCCACCTGGGCGCAAGGCACCAAAGCCTTTGAGGGCAAGGTGGTGGGCCTGCTCAGCGCCTCGCCCGGGGCCTTGGGCGGCTTGCGCTCCCTGAGCCACCTGACACCGCTGCTGCTCACCTTGCAAAGCTGGGTCACGCCGCGCCAATACGCCTTGGCCCATGCAGGACAAGCCTTTGATGCCAACGGCGGGCTGCAGGTGCCGGCCCAGCGCCAGGGCGTGCAGGCCGTGGTGGACCAGGTGCTGTGGGCCAGCCAACGGTTTAATGATAAAAAAGCCCCTTAGCCGGCGATTTTATTGATTTTTAGTGTTTATTTTAATAGCATGAAGACCGGCCTGTGAACTGCCGCCCCGACTGCGGCGCCTGCTGCATAGCACCCTCGATTTCCAGCCCCATCCCCGGCATGCCGCAGGGCAAGCCGGCGGGCGTGCGGTGCATTCAGCTGTCTGACGCCAACCGCTGCCGCATCTTCGGGCAACCAGAGCGCCCGGCTTGCTGCTCAGGCTTGCAACCCGCAGCGGACATGTGCGGTGACTCCCGCACACAAGCCTTGCTGTGGCTGGCCCGGCTGGACGAGGCCACAGCCCCGCAGCGTTAATCCCCTCCTCCGCCGCACCCACCGCCATCTGAGCCACCGTCCCCGCCAGAAGACTCGCTGCCTCCAAAGCCATCGGCGTCGCCTCCCCCGCCGCCGCCTTCGCCAAAACCCGTGCCGCAATAGGTATCGGAGCCGCTTTGCCGGTCAATGTCCCGGCAATCGGGCACATAGGTGTAGCCACCGGGAATGTTGAATTTCTTGTCCAGGGCAAACAACAAAGGCAAGCGCTTGGGTTGGCGCGGATCAATGCTTTCCTCCTTGCAGGCCCAGTACCAGGTGCGGCGCAAGCCATCGTTGCGTTCGGGGTTGCGGCCCAGCACCTCGGCCGGTGTGTGATGCAGCAGTTTGCCAAAAGCAACATCGCACCACAGGCCATAAGCCCGGGTGTGCAATATGAACTCGTGCCAGGCAAAGTCCACCACCTGGGAGGGCATGGCCACAAATTTGCGCTCGCTGCGCAGGTAGGCCACAAAAAACTGGCGCAAACCACGCAGCACCAGGTCGGCATCGCCCGCGCTCAACTGGGGGTACTCGGCTTGCAGTTTGGCAACCAAAAAGGAGGGCAAGCGTGACTCGCGAATGTACTGGCGCCGCCGGCTGATCTCCCAGGCACGCAGAGCCCCAAAGGCGAGAATGCTGCTCACCAGCACCAAAAACATCTGCAAGCCCACGCCGGTGAGTTTGAAAGCGCCCAGCGTGGGCATCACCAGCACGCCCCACTTCAGGGCCGCCAACAACTGGATTCGCCGCGCCCCCGTCAAACTGATCGTACCGAGTCGATGACCCATGCTGGCTCCTTGTGTTGCGTTTCCCCACTACCGGTCAGAGCCGGCCCTGTGGATCATATTTTGGTCGGTGCTCGCAACACATCACGTGCAGTGTGTGCCAACGGGCAAGAGACCAGACCATTG
>CAZBKX010000202.1:0-1713 GCA_964492535.1 uncultured Rhodoferax sp.
CAAGGCTGCGATCTCGACAAGAACGGCGTCGTCTCGTTCGCGGAAGCGTATGCTCACGCTGTCGTCGCCGGCGAAACGATTGACATCCCCTTGAGGACTTCGGAGATTATAATGGTCCCAGAAAGCTGGACAGTGAAATATGCTCTGTTTTGGGCACCGAGCTTCTGGAAGGACGTGGATGGGAAAGGCGAGAAAGTATCACAGTTCAGGGTTCAAGGCGAAGATTGCATTAGCCTCATTAAAGGAGAGTGAGACAGCGAATCAATTGGCCAGTCGGTTTGAAGTTCATCCGACTCAAGTACACCAATGGCGGAAAGTGGTGGTGGATCGCGCTGAGACCTTGTTCGGCGAAGTCGGTCGCCCTGCCAAGGTCAGCGAAGAGTCGGCGGCGATTCCCGAATTGTACGAGCAGATCGGGCGACTCAAGATGGAATTGGAGTGGCTCAAAAAAAAAGTGGGAGACGTGGGTTGAGTCCGGGACCGGCCTGGACACCGTGCGGTGTCTGGTGGACCCGGAATCTGGCGAGCTGAGCATTCAGAGACAGTGTGAGTTGCTGGGCTTGCCGCGCTCGAGTTACTACCACGAACAGGTTCCTGAAACGGCGTTGAATCTGTGCTTGATGGACCTGATCGACCGGCAGTACATGGAGACGCCGTTCTATGGCAGTCGTCGGATGACGTGGGCGTTGAATCGGGAGGGGCACGCCGTCAATCGCAAGCGCGTGTCGCGATTAATGCGGATGCTGGACTTGGAAGCCATCTATCCGAAGCCGAATTTGTCGCGAGGTGATCCGGAGCATCGGAAATATCCGTACTTGCTGCGCGGGCTGCAGGTCGACCGTCCGAATCAGGTGTGGGCGTCGGACATCACCTACGTCCCGTTGGCGCGAGGTTACTTGTACCTGGTGGCCATCATCGACTGGCATAGCCGCTATGTGATGTCGTGGCGTTTGTCGAACAGTTTGGAAACGAGTTTCTGCGTGGAGGCACTGGAGGAAGCCTTGTCTCGCGGTCGTCCGGAGATTTTCAATACAGACCAGGGAGTGCAGTTCACGAGCCGCCGCTTTCAAGAACGATTGCAGCACCACAGCGTGCGGATCAGCATGGACGGGAAGGGTCGCGCGTTGGACAACGTGTTCATCGAGCGACTGTGGCGAACGGTGAAGTACGAGCATTTGTATCTTCACGGTTATGACACGGTTCAGGCGTTGCAAGTGGGACTTCGAGGATATCTCAAGTTCTACAATACCGAGCGTCCCCACCAAGGAATGGCGTACTGCACTCCGGCGTCGGTGTACAGTGGGGACGAAACGGTTGCGGGAGCCGCTCCCAGGGGTTGAGAGGGGGCGGCGGCGAGTGTGGGGAGCAGCCCAACGCGGATTCGCTGCGCTCACTCGCGTTGGGCTGCTCCCCACACTCGGGAAAGAGAACCTGGCTGGCGCCAGGAATAACTTAGGAAAGCATGTTTTCTGTCTAGACTTTGGGGTCCACCTCAGGCTGAGGTCCAGAAAAAGCTGCAGGAGACTATGCAGAAGATCGCCGACATCAAGGCGCAGATCGCCGAGAATGACAAACTGGCTGCCGAAATCGCCGCCAAAGCCCGCGAGCAGCAGATTGAAATTGCCGGCGCGATCTCAGATCGTGACAAGGGCCTGGGCGAAATTCAGGTCCTGGAAATGGAAGCGGTCACCCTGGCTTTGAAGAATCTTAAGG
>CAZBKX010000203.1:0-1703 GCA_964492535.1 uncultured Rhodoferax sp.
GGCTCCTTGGACGGCTTTTACGAGGGCCGCTTGTGCAAAATTTGCTTCACCCATTGGGTGATCCTCCAAAATGCTCTGTAGCCCGCATCAGGCCTCAGTTTTTGGGGATTTTAAGAGGGTCAACTGAGGAAAATAGGATCATCACATCCATCAACACCAGGTCAAAGCGCTGGCTGGCCCATTGCGTCACGGCCTGCTGGCCGTCTTCGGCCAACACAAAGCTGTGGCCCATCTTGGTCAGCAGCACGCTGACCAGTTTCTGATTCACGGGATGGTCTTCCGCGAGCAACACATGCAAAGACCGGGTAGGCGCAGTAGGGCTACTGGCCTCAGGCAACGCCAACGCCGGGGCATCGCCTGGCGGCAAGCTGCATTTGAGCGTGAGCGAAAACACCGAACCCGCGCCCGGTGTGCTCTGTGCCGCAATGCTGCCGCCCATGAGTGTGACCAGACTGCGCGTGATGGCCAGGCCCAGCCCGGTTCCGCCAAAAGAGCGCGAAATACTGCCATCGGCCTGCACAAACGGGCTAAAAAGCGACTCGGCCCGCGCCGGGTCGAACCCAATGCCGGTGTCGGTCACGCTGATGGACAACACCACATCCTGCCCCGCGCCCGCACCGGCATCCATGAGCACGTGCACGCTGCCCCGGGCCGTGAACTTGAGGGCGTTGCCGATCAGGTTGGTCAGTATTTGCCGCAGCCGCACGGGGTCCAGCATCGCCTCAGGGGGCACAGCGGGCGTACACCGGAAAGTCAGTGCCAGGCCTTTTTGCTCAGCTATGCCGCTGAGCGAGCGCACCGTATGGCGCAGCACCTGATCAGGCATGCAGCGCACGAGTTCCAGCTCCAGCGCCCCGGACTCGATTTTTGAGAAATCCAGAATATCGTTGATGATGACCAGCAAATGGCTCGCCGACTCGGTCGCCCAGGAGAGGTGGTCGCGCTGCTCGGGGTTGAGGTCGGTATCCAGCACCAGTTGGGTCATGCCCAAAATGCCGTTCATGGGCGTGCGGATCTCGTGACTCATGTTGGCCAAAAACTCACTTTTTAGCCGATTGGCGACCTCGGCCTTGTCTTTGGCTTCAATCAGTTGAGCTTCATTGGCCTTGATCTGGGTGTAATCCTGCATCAAGCCGATGAAGTACAGCTCGTCATCCACGCGCGTTTCCGTAACCGACAAGCGCAACGAAAACTCGGTTCCGTCAGTGCGGTCGCCCGACACAATGCGGGGCCGGTTGAGCATGTGCTGGATGCCGGTTTTCAAGTAATCAAGCAGGTCGTTTGCATGCTGTGCGCGCCCGCCGGGGGACATCAGGACGCTCACATCCTGCCCGACCAGGGCGTGATGCTGAAAACCAAACATGCTGGCAGCAGCGGCGTTGGCCTGAATGATCACCCCCGCGGTATTGATCACCGCGATGCCCTCAGGAGCCGATTCAAAAATATTGTGGAGCTTGGATTCGCTCAGGCGCAGGCTGTGCTCAACGGCGTGGCCCTCTTCGATGGTCTGGCGCAACTGTTGGTTCGTTTTTTCCCGCTCGACCGACAAACCTTGCGACATGCGCAAGGCGTGCTGGAGGCGCAGCGAGACCATCCACACAGCCAGCATACCCACAATCAGCACGAGTACCAGCACACCAAAGGTCTGGTTCAACACACCGGTGGCGGCACTGTGCCAGTTACTCACAGGCATGGAGACCTCC
>CAZBKX010000204.1:0-1788 GCA_964492535.1 uncultured Rhodoferax sp.
CAAGATCGTGGCCGCCTCCAAGGTGGCGCTGCTCGGGGCCTCCTACCGCGAGGACGTGGGCGACACGCGCTACTCCGGCTCGGAGGTCGTCGTGCGCAAGCTGACCGAAATGGGCGCGGAGCTCGAGGTGCACGACCCGTACCTGAAGCACTGGTGGGAGCTTGAAAAGCAGGAGAGCTACCCCGCCCCCGGGCACTCGCTGGCGCGCTTCTTCCGCAACCAGGAGCGCCTCGGCGAGCTGCGCATGCAGGACAATATGGCCGACGCGCTCAAGGGGGCCGACGCCGTGGTCTTCGCGGTGCGGCACGAGGCCTACCTGAAGCTTGCACCCGATGCGGTGGTCAAGATGACCGGCCGGCCGGTCGCCGTGGTCGACTGCTTCGGCATCCTCGACGACGGCCAGATCCGCCGCTACTTCGAGCTCGGCTGCGAGGTCAAGGGCCTCGGCCGCGGCCACGTGAAACGGATCAAAGACGAAGTGCACAAGAAGAATGCCTAAAGTGCACTAAAATGCCTAAAGTGCCTAAAATTGGGTTGTTCCGGTCAAACGTCACAAACAGATTGATCGAATCACTGCCAACGAAATCTGTAAACAGGCCGGAATCCATCCGAAATTCAAATAGCCTTTTTTGGTTCCAGAGTTCCTGAACAACTATACTTTTTTCGCGCGACTCACACGCTCCTTGGCCCCGTGCACCGTCTTTTCAATAAGGACCCAATCAACTCAACAAACCCGATAGACTTTTTTATCCGTCTATTCTTAAGCAGCTTGGAGGTAAGGCATATGAAAGGGGTCGAATTCGTTGTCGACGAAAAGGGGAAAAAGAAAGCGGTGGTACTCGATCTTAAAACCCATCGGAGTGTATGGGAGGATTTTTGTGACGTTCTGAGGGCCAAAGAGCGCGAGGATGAGCCTCGGGAATCGATAGACAGCGTTAAGAAGAAAGTTCTTAAAAGAGCGTAGATGCCTGGATATACGATTACTTTTGCGCGATCTGCCCGAAAAGAGTTGCAATCTCTGCCGATGGACGTTGCCGAACGGCTTTTGAAAAGGATCGAGTCGCTCATCACAAACGCGAGGCCCGCCGGCAGCAAGAAACTCAGCGGCTCAAAAGATCTGTGGCGGCTTCGGGTAGGCGATTACCGTGTCGTTTACAAGATCGACGACAGCCGGCGCGCAGTCGATGTCTCAGTCGTCAGGCATAGGCGCGAAGTTTACAGGTAGCGTCGTGCTATCTTGGATGTGCCCGTTAAGTCCCTCAGACAGGATTAACAGGATTGTGCAGGATCTCTTTTTCTTCCGGAAAACGCTGATGAAAAATATGTGAATCCTGTTAATCCTGTCTAATACTTTCTTTCCCTGACTCATGTACATGATTCCAACTCAACAGACTCAACGAACTCAATGGACTCAATAGACCACTTTTTCCCGTGCACCCTGCGCCTTGAACCGTTCTTTTAATTTTAGGCACTTTAGGCATTTTAGCGCATTTAGGCACTCGTTTCACCTTATCTCAACCACTCCCCTGTTTGACAACCGGTCTCGTAATTGGTATGCATTTTATTAATAAAACGTATACCATGGAGGAGAAGGTGAAAAATCATGTCCAAAGTCACTGATAAATACCAGATCACGCTGCCAAAGGGGGTTCGCCAGGAGCTGGGGATTGTCCCGGGCACCGATGTGGACATTGTCAAGGAAGGCAAGCGGTTCCTGCTGGTGGTCAATCCCGCTGATGGCATCAAAAAGAAATGGCGCGGGAGGTTCAGGGGCGGCTCCACCACCGC
>CAZBKX010000205.1:0-3113 GCA_964492535.1 uncultured Rhodoferax sp.
AAAAAACCGGGGCAGCGCCGTTCAGCTGTGTGTCAAATCGAGTGCAACTTAAACTGAGTTCAAATTTGTCTTGACTCTGGGGTCCACTTTAGTCCAACATGGTTTATCAGCCGCGGGAGGTGTTCTTGGTGTCTACAAACATTGCAGCGCGGCGGATAAACGCTAATTGTTAGCGAGCACAACATGCAGACCTGCCCATCGTGTAGTGCGAAGTCAATTTCTCATGCCCAGGCGTGGGGATCAAGCGCTGGATTTCCGGTACGTTGCAAAGCCTGTGACGCATTGTCTTTCGTTCAAAGTTCCGAGTCGGGAGTGGCTGTGCTCGGTGCGTGTACGCTTTTAACCTTGTTCGGATTCGCAGCATCGTTCTATCAGACCGGCTGGATCATGGCGGGCGGCGGCGTTCTGGCCTTTGGGTTTTACGTATGGTACTGGCGTCGCGTGCAGTTAACGCCTACCGGTGCCTCATCGGCACAGAGTGCCAAGCGAGTGGGACTTACAGTTAACATCGTGGCCACACTTGGCTTCTTTTTCCAATGATCACAAGCGCTTGCCATGATTGTTCTCATGCGCGCTTACAGGTTGTCCGTCGCGGACAAGCGGCATCAGAAGGCCGCTGCGCGGCGCATACTGCGCGCCGGACAGCGCCGACGTTAGGCGGCACAAATGCAGAAACTCCCGCTCCTGCAGCATCGGCTACTGTCCTAACGCACTCGCCCACCAAGGAGACTACTTGAACCTAAGCTCAAAATTCACGGCAACCCTCCTACTTTCCAGTTCTGTCGCCCAAGCACAGAATGCAAGTACCGTATCCGGCCAATGGATTGGGACAACCAAATCACCGAGTACTGGACGCGAGCTCCAGATCCAAGTGAAGATTTCTGAGGCCGGCGGAGCGTGGAGGTATGTCGCTCCCGCTGCCGCAAGCAAAGCAGGCCCTTGTCTTAACCGGGAGTTCCCACTTTTAATTAAGACACTGCCAAACGCAAAAATGATGTTTAGCGTTGATGGCCCAAGCGTTGTTATCGGTTGCCCTTCCTTCGCGCTGACACTCGAACGAACGGACGAAAATACACTCTCGGGTGCCTTCGGAGACGGACGGCCCGCTGTTCTAAAGAAGCAGTAGGTTTGTCTGTACATCCGAGCGCCGAATGAGCCGCCTAACCCCTCGCTAAAGCTGAGCCCCAACGACAGGCCACGCTGGCAATCAGGCGCCGGGCCTGAGGTCCATTTTGCGCCTGCTGCCCAGCTTGACTTGCTGCGAACGATAAATACAATGTATGTATGATTAAGTTTGAATCGGATGAGCCCAAAGCCATTGCGAATCTCAAGAAGCATCAGGTGTCTTTTGAAGAAGCGAAATCGATTTTCTTCGATGAATTCGGCGTTCAGTTTTTCGATGAATAACATACATCCGACGAAGAGCGCTTCCTGATGCTCGGTATGAGCTCTGGTGCAAAGCTCCTCTTAGTCTGTGATTGCGAGCGGGAGCATGGTGCAGTTATTCCCATCATCTCTGCACGAAAGGCGACCAAGCGTGAAAGCGCGTTTTATCGAGGTGGACAACCATGAAAGTAGAGTACGACCTTTCCAAACTGAAAGCTCGCAAGAACCCATATGCGTCTAAGTTAAAGAAGCCTGTGACCATGCGCCTTTCCGAGGATGTTGTGGACTATTTCAAGGGAATGGCTGATGAATCCGGCGTCCCCTACCAGAGTCTAATTAACTTGTACCTGCGCGACTGTCTTGCCAATAGTCGGAAGGTGCAAATCAACTGGCCACATGCTGCTTAACAAGTTGCTCGTTACGGGCACGCAGCGCAACAATGCCGCTTCGCGGCACTGTTGCGCGCCGGATATCGCCAACGTTAGATCTCATTGAAAATGCGCCGCTTCGCACTGGCCGTCATTCGCATCTATCAGCGATACGTTTCGCCTTACAAGGGTTTTCGTTGCGCCTACAGCATGCACACAGGATCCCCAAGTTGCTCTGCGCTTGGATATCGTGCAGTGCGTCGCCACGGTGTAATTGGTGGGTTTTTGCTTTTGCGGGAGAGAACATACCGATGCGGGGTGGCACATCGTCGGTATTCAGATCGACCGCGTCGACCTTTCAAATCGCAGCGTGGCGACTGCGATTTGGGATGCGATGCGCCGGGGGACTGTGGATTCGATCAACCCAGTGGGCGAAGCCTTTCTCGGTTTTTCGACTTTGTCAGTTGCTGCGACTGCGGTGGTTGTGATTGGCCTGATCGGAAGCGTAAGAAGTCGAATGACGAAAAGTATATGTACGTTCCGCCAAAAGTTAAAAGTCGTACTGAACCGAGCCACAAGCGGCCAGATCGCGAAGCTAGCAAACTGGGGGTTACAAGGCAGTCTGTTATCAAGGTCTGGCTGGCCGAGCGTCTTGAGGCGACCGCTTCCAACTTGCCGTTCAAACGGACGCGCGCTGGTACCGCGCACCGCTGAACTCTACGTCAGGCCTCGCAGGAACTCCCCCCCACCCCGAGCCCAAAGAACTTCATCGTGCGCGATTTGTAACTCCCATAAAGACACACCGTGAGTGAACGGAATCCTATCGATCAATATCGATGCCACGGACTTAAAGCCTGGCGGACACGGGTCAAAGTTCGTGAACCGGATGGCCAGATTGGCCCCGAAGTGGTGCGTGCCGACATGGAATCTGCGTCACCGAAGCGCCCGTCGCTAGGAACGGTAGGCAAGCTGCCGGAAGAGTTGTTGGCGTCTATCGGTGTGGGGTGAGCCCGGTTGGCCATGATGGTCGATCAATCTCGTCGCAACGCGTGATGGGTGTTCAACGCTTCTTCTTGTTAACGGCTGTTTTGCATGTTGGCAATCAAGCTGGCATCACAAAACTCTCCCTGTTGATCTTTTTGTCCAGCCGCACGGCCTGTTCCACAAACGGCCCCTTGTCTCTGAGCGTGACATAACGAAATCGCGCCAGTTTATTGGCGCGCTTTCATGTCAAGCCGTTTCCCGAAGATGCAGATTTCAAGCTGGTGTCCCAGCTGCTCTGGCCCCCGCGAGCCAGCCCGGAATCAGGTGGGGTAGGTGCCGGGCAGCAAGATCCCTTTGTCCACCGTCTTGATGTTG
>CAZBKX010000206.1:0-1879 GCA_964492535.1 uncultured Rhodoferax sp.
CCACCCGGCGCCAGTTCATCGCCGCCGCCACCGCGACGACCGCGACGGCCGGGGTTGCCGCCGCGGCGGCTGTCGCGGTACCGTCCCGCCCGGCAACGCTGCGCGCACGCCGCCTGCTGCCCGGCGACACCGTCGCGCTTATCAACCCCTCGGGCGCGATCCACGAGCGCGCGCCGTACGAGATCGCCACCGAAACGCTGCAGGCGCTGGGCTTCAAGGTGCGCGAGGCGCCGAACCTGCGCGCGCGTTACGGGCACTTTGCCGGCACCGATGCGCAGCGCGCCGCCGACGTCAACGCCATGTTTGCCGACCCAGGCGTGCACGGCCTGCTGGCCATGACGGGGGGCTCGGGCGGCAACCGCATCCTGCCGCTGCTGGACTATGCGGCGATGCGCCGCACGCCGAAATTCCTGGGCGGCTTCTCCGACATCACGGCGCTCATCACGGCCGTCAACGCGATGACCGGGCTCGTGACCTTCCACAGCCCGGTGGGCGCGTCGGAGTGGAACGCCTTCAGTGTCGAGCACCTGCGTGGCGCGGTGATGGAGGCGCAGGCCATGACCTTGCGCAACCCCAAGGACAACGACGACGCGCTGGTCTCCAGCGCCAACCGCATCACCACGCTGCGCGGCGGCATGGCGCGCGGTCCGCTGCTCGGCGGCAACCTGGCGGTGCTGACGTCGATGGCCGGCTCGCCCTTCTGGCCGCGCTTCGACGGTGCGATCCTGTTCCTGGAAGATGTCAACGAGTACATCTATCGCATCGACCGCATGCTCAGCACGCTCAAGCTGGCCGGTGTGCTGGACCGGCTCGCCGGCGTCGTGCTGGGCGCCTTCACCAACTGCAAGCCGGGCGACGGCTACGGCACGCTGACGCTGGACGAGGTCTTCGACGACTACTTCAAGCCGCTGAACGTGCCGGTCTATGCCGGCGCGATGATCGGCCACATCAAACGGAAGTTCACGTTGCCGATCGGCCTGGAGGTCGAGATCGACGCCGACGCCGGCACCATCCGCTTTCTGCAGCCGGCGGTGGTGTAGGTAGCGGCGCGCCGGCCGCGCCAGGACCGCGGTCGTCAGTCGGCGGGGTGGCCGGCGCGCGAGCACCACCGCAACAGCGTGGCGTGCAGCCTCTCGGCGTCGACGGGCTTGGTCAGGAAGTCGTTCATGCCCGCGCTCAGCGCTTCGTCGCGCTCGGTCACCAGCGCCGCGGCGGTGAGCGCGATGATCGGCAGGTCGCGGCCGGCCACGCCGGCACGCAGTGCGCGCGTGGCCTCGTGACCGCTCATCACGGGCATCTGCACGTCCATCAGCACGGCGTCGAAGGGCCGGCCGGCAGCGGCGGCGTCGTTCACCTCGGTCACCGCCTCGCGGCCGTTGTGAGCCTGCGCGACCTCGATACCCCAGCGCTCGAGCATCGCCACCGCGATCATCATGTTGACCGGGTTGTCCTCGACCATCAGCACGCGCGTGCCCTCCAAGCCCCGGTCGTCGTCGGCCACCGCGGTCGGCAGCGGCGCGCCCGTGCGCGGCAGCGGCAGTTCGGCCCAGAAGGTGCTGCCCTGGCCCGGATGGCTGTCCACCCCCACCTCGCCGCCCATGATGGTGGCCAGTTCATGACAGATCGACAGGCCCAGCCCGGTGCCGCCGTAGCGCCGGGTGGTCGACTCGTCGGCCTGCGTGAACGGCTTGAACAGCCGGGCGCGTATCGTCTCGTCGATGCCCGGTCCGGTGTCGGAGACCTCGAAACGCACCCGCGCCGAGTCGGGACCGCCCGGGCGGCGCGCGGTCACGTGCACGTGACCCGCGCTGGTGAATTTGAGCGCGTTGCTGAGGAAGTTGGTGATGATCTGGCGCACGCGCAGCGGGTCGCCGCTGAC
>CAZBKX010000207.1:0-7689 GCA_964492535.1 uncultured Rhodoferax sp.
TGACAACTTTGCCACCATTGCGCGTGCCGTGCGTGAGGGCCGGGTGGTTTTTGACAACATCAAGAAATCGCTCTTGTTCATCTTGCCCACCAGCGGTGGCGAGGCGGGTGTGATCCTGCTGGCGGTGTTTGCCGGCCTGCCGCTGCCGGTTACGGCCGGGCAAATTTTGTGGGTCAACATGATCACGGCGGTCACCTTGTCGCTGGCCCTGGCGTTTGAACCGGCCGAGAAAGGCGTCATGGAACGTCCACCCCGCCCACCGGCGGAGCCGCTCATCACCCGGGTGCTGGGCGCGCGCATTCTGTATGTGAGCCTGTTGATGGTGGCGGTGACGTTCTTTGTCTTTGAGTGGGAAATGGCGCGCGGCAGCAGCCTGGAGGTGGCGCGTACGGCGGCGGTCAACATGCTGGTTCTGGGTGAGCTGGTGTACCTGTTCAATGTGCGGCACTTCACGGCTTCAGCCTTTCACTGGGAAATTTTCAGCGGCAACCGGGTGGCGGTCTGGATGTGCGCATTGCTCATCGTCTTTCAGCTGCTGCTTACCTACGCGCCCCCCATGCAGGCGGTGTTTCAGACGGCGGCGCTCGATGCCGTGTCATGGGCCGTCATTCTGGGCCTGGGGTTGCTGAAGTTCCTGGCCGTGGAGCTGGAGAAAGCCGTGCTGCGGCGCCTCAACATCAGGAATATGTAAATGCGGTTCATGGATAAAGTTCGCGCCCGCCTGCCCTCGCGGGAAGCCATTGCCGGCAACCGGTGGCTGAGCTGGCTGGGGCCTTGGTTGCACCACACCAAGCTGTGGCACTGGTCCCGCCGGGGCGTCGCCATGGGCGTGGCCGTGGGGGTGTTTTTTGGCCTGCTCATTCCCGTCGCGCAAATTCCGATCTCAGTGGCCAGTGCCGTGGTCTTGCGGGCCAACATACCGGCGGCCGCGCTCAGTACGCTGGTGACCAACCCGGTCACCTTCGGCCCCATTTATTACGGCGCGTACCAACTCGGGGTGTGGGTGACCGGCAGCAAAGAACGGCCCAAGACGTTGGACCCGGCCGATCCGCAAACCGCCGATGACAACCCGGATGTCAGCATCTGGAAACGCGTCACCCAGTTGGGCAAGCCGCTGTTGGTGGGCTTGTCGATCACCGCAGTCCTGATGGGCCTGCTCACCTACGGCCTGATCACCCTGGCCTGGCGCTGGCGCACAGTGACCAAGCGGCGTGGCCGGTTGCGCGGCACGTCACCCGGGGTCGCCAAGCCATGAACAGCATTTATCACGAGTTTGCGCTGCTGCTGATGCTCTCAGCCGTGGTGGGGGCCATTGCCGTGCGCTTGCGCCAACCGCTGCTCATGGCCTACATCATTGTGGGCATTTTGGCGGGTCCGGCAGTGTTTGGCTGGGTGGCGGCGCACGACCAGATTGACCTGCTGGCGCAAATCGGCATCACGGTGCTGCTGTTTGTCGTGGGCCTCAAACTCGATCTGCGTCATGTGCGCCAAATTGGCCCGGTGGCACTGGCCACGGGGCTGGGGCAACTCAGCTTCACCATCTGTTTTGGTTTTCTCATTGTGCTACTCCTGGGCCGGGACTGGTTGGAAGCCCTGTATGTGGCGGTGGCGCTTACCTTCTCCAGCACCATCATCATCGTCAAACTGCTGTCTGACAAACGCGAGTTGGACTCTTTGCACGGCCGCATTGCGGTGGGATTTTTGATTGTGCAAGACCTCGCCGTGGTGATTGCCATGATGGTCATGAGCGGTCTGGGTGGCATCGATGGTGAAGCAGTGGGCGGCACCACCCTGGCGTTGAGCTTGCTGGCCCGCCTGGGCGGCGCCGCTCTGGTGTTGTATGTCTTGATGCGCTTTGTGTTGCCCCGGGTGGTGGACACCCTGGCCCGCTCGCAAGAACTGCTGTTGATTTTTGCCATTGCCTGGGGCACGGCGCTGGCGGCGGTGGGCGAGTATGCAGGGTTCAGCAAGGAGGCGGGGGCGTTCATTGCCGGTTTCTCGCTGGCGTCCACGGCCTACCGCGAGGCCATCAATGCCCGCCTGGCCAGTATTCGGGACTTCTTGTTGCTCTTCTTTTTTATCGACCTGGGTGCCAAGCTTGACTTCTCGACCCTGGGCGCCGAGCTCGGCACGGCGGTGGTGCTGTCCTTGTTTGTGCTGATTGGCAACCCGCTGATCGTGATGGCCATCATGGGCTACATGGGCTACCGCAAGCGCACCAGTTTCATGGCCGGCTTGACCGTGGCGCAGATCTCGGAGTTCTCCATCATCTTTGTGGCCATGGGCATCAGCCTGGGCCACATTGGCTCGGACGCGCTGGGCCTGACCACGCTGGTCGGACTGACCACCATTGCCCTGTCGTCCTACATGATTTTGTACTCGCAGCGCCTGTATGGCTGGCTGGCACCGTGGCTGGGCGTGTTTGAGCGGGCCACACCTTTCAGGGAGTTGGCGGTAGAAAACGCGCCTGCGCATACCGAGCGCTCGGACGTCCTGATTTTTGGTTTGGGGCGCTACGGCAGCCGCCTGGCGTCGCAACTGCAAAAACAGAATATGCGCGTGCTGGGGGTCGACTTTGACCCCGAGGTCATCAAGGCGCGCCAACTCGCGGGCCTGGACGCCCGCTTTGGCGACTGTGAAGCCCCCGAGTTCATAGAAAGCCTGCCACTGGCCGGTGTGCCCTGGGTAGTGAGTTGCCTGCCCGAGACCAGTGCCAACCGGGCCCTGATCAGCGCACTGGCTGAACACCACTACACCGGCCAAATTGCCCTGGTGGCACGGGATGAAGCGGACTCTGACTACCTGCAGTCCTTGGGGTCGGTGGAAATCGTCCTGCCCTTCAACCAGGCGGCCGACTTCACGGCGCTGGACATTGCCGCACGCATTGCCTCATCTGAATCGAACAAGACACAGGAGCCCCCATGAACGCTGCACTCTTCCCCTTGGCTGCCACTGACCTGTCGCCTCCATCACGCCACGCCTCCCAGCGGGCAGCCCTGCTGGCCCGTCAATCTGGCGGACGACTGGCACTGGTGCATGTGCAGGAAAAAGACGCCTTGGGCGAGTTGCGGCACTTGTTGGGTCAGGGCAGCGCAGCCCTGGAATCCCTACTGCGCGAGCAGACCCAGGAAGCGCTTGCGCAAGTGGCCAGCGAACTCAATGCTCCCGATGGCCTGGATGTGGTGACGCATTTGGTAGAAGGCCCCGTGTTGACGACCATCCTGGCCCAGGCTCAGGCCGTAAGGGCCAACCTGCTGGTGGTCGGAGCGCGCGGCGCCAGCTTCATGCGCCACTGGCTGCTTGGGGCGACAGCTGAGCGCCTGCTGCGAAAAACACGGCTCCCCATTCTGGTGGTCAAGCAGGCACCGCACCAGGCTTATCAACGCGTGCTGGTGTCGGTTGATTTTTCAGAATGGTCCGCGCCAGCGGTGCGGCTGGCCCGAACCCTGGCACCCCAGGCGCAGCTGGTGCTGTTGCATGCCTGCGAACTGCCCTTTGAGGGCAAGATGCGCTTTGCCGGCATTGACGAAGCCACCATCCTGCACCACCGGGCCACCCAGCAACGCGAGGCACGGGCGCGCCTGCAGGACCTGGCCAGCGAGACTCAGCTGACCCAAGCCAACTGGCGCCCATTGGTCGTCCACGGCAACCCGTCGGACTGCATTCTTCAACAGGAGGAAGAGGTGGATGTCGATCTCATTGTGCTGGGCAAACATGGCCGGGGCATGACCGAAGAACTGCTGCTGGGCAGCGTGACCAAGCATGTGCTGAGCCAGGCCAGCGCCGATGTGCTGGTGGTCACGCAGCCAGCACCCGCCTAAAAAGAACCCAGCCAGGTGCCCAGCAGCACCACGACCGCCAGCGCAGCCAGCGGAACCAGCACCGCCACCACCAAAATGTCACCATACGACTGGCGGTGCGAGAGTTTGCAGATGGCCAGCAGGGTGATCACGGCGCCGTTGTGGGGCAGGGCATCGAGCCCGCCGGTGGCAATCGAGGTCACCCGGTGCAATAGCTCGGGCGCAATCCCGGCAGCACGGCCCATCTCCAGGTAGGTGCTGCCCAGCGTTTGCAGCGCAATGCTCATGCCGCCCGATGCCGAGCCGGTGATGCCGGCCAGCAAGTTCACTGCAATCGACAAGGACACCAGTGGTTGCCCCGGCGCAATGCCCAGCACCGCGTCGCGGATCAGGGCAAAGCCCACCAGCGAGGCAATGACGGCGCCATACCCCACTTGTGATGCCGTGTTGAAAATCGGCAGCACCGCCGCGCTGGCGCCCGTGTCCAGGTCGTCCTTCAGGTTGGGCAGGCTGCGCCAGGCCAGGCCGATGAGCAGCAAATTGGACAAGGCCAGCGCCGCAATGATGGCCCACACACCGCGCACCGCCTCCAGCTGCGTGGCGCCATACAGGGCACTGGCGAGGTAGCTCGCACCCATTTGTGCAAACAAATGGGTGCTGAACAGCCAGTTCAACACCACCACAGCCACGATCGGGGCCAGGGCCACGGCAAATCCCGGCACAGCCGCCGCCTCCACCTGCGCTGGTGTCTCGTCCGGGTGCGTGCCATAACCTTCACTCTGGGCGCGGGCCTGACCCAGGCGCCAGGCCAGCCACCAGGCGCCCAGCCCCAGCATGACGGCCCCGCCAATCAGCCCCAGCCCGGGCGCTGCAAATGGCGTGGCGCCAAAGTAGGGCATGGGAATGGCATTTTGAATAGCCGGCGTGCCGGGCAGCGCCGTCATGGTGAAGGTGAACGCACCCAGGGCGATGGTGGCGGGCATCAGGCGCTTGGGCACATCGGCGGCGCGAAACAGGGCCACGGCCAGCGGGAACACGGCAAAGGCCACCACAAACAGCGACACCCCGCCATAGGTCAACACCGCGCAGGCCAGCACAATGGCCAGCATGGCGCGCCCCGCCCCCAGCCAGTCCACGATGCGCAGGGCAATCACCCGCGCCGCGCCTGATGACTCCATGAGCCGGCCAAACACCGCCCCCAAAAGAAACAGCGGAAAGTACAGCGCAATAAAGCCACCCAGCGCCTTCATGAACACCTGGGTGTAACTGGCCATGAAGGGCGTGTCCGGGCTGCCCAGCACCGCCAGCAACGCCAGCACCGGCGCCAGCAAAAGCACACTGACGCCCCGGTAGGCCAGGAACATGAGCAGCCCCAGCGAGATAAGAATGAGGGCAATACTGAAAATCATGGACATAGCTTACCCGCCCAGGTAGCGCCCCAAATCCAGTGTACGGATAGGTATTTCAACCGAATGAGGCCAAGTAACGCCCATTGGAAGAGCCCTCAACCCACCTAGAAACCCTCGCTGCGTCCGCAGTAAGGCAGTGCCTGGCCGATCCAACGCCAACATGCGCTTTTCACACGAGGGATTGGCGGTGCGCCGGGTATGCCGGGCGCATAGCTACCCGGCAGCGAGTCTTTGTCACCGTTTTGCCCGGTCACCTGTTGACGCGCTGATCGACCTCGTAGCCGGGGGCCGGTTGTGCCGCCAGATCCCAATGGGGCTCAATGTGCACCCCGTCATCCGTCTGCGCATCGCAGTCATCCCCCAACGGTGATCCGCGCGCCGGGGATACGTGTAGTGGCTCCGAGTCGACCCCGATGTGATCCAAAATCCGCCTGATCTGTGTGCCCTCGGTAATGAACGCGATCAGGCGCATTTGCCCACCGCACACCGGGGTCAGAACCAGGCTCGCTGTGTTGTTTCGCGCAGCGGTACACCAGCTCAGCACCTTCTTTGCGCAGGCGGTCCATGGCGAAGGGTGGGCGGGCACAGGGGGGGGGGTAGCGCAGCAGCCGCTACAGGGCTGCGCGGTCGTCTGCTTCGATGCGCACCCCCGGCGTCCACCGAAAACCCGCTGTGCGGGTAGCCCAACATCTCTTTGGCGTCACAACTCTGCAGCAGACCCCGGCCCCCGAAGGCGCGCCGAATGCGTCGGCGCAAATCGGTCTGAACCTGGGCCACAGCGGCGGCATCGATAGCACTGGCCGGGTGAAAGGCGATGCCCGGTGCTGAGGATTGGGCATCGGCGCCGCCCGCCACTTCCTCAAACACCCCATCGACCGCGCACACATGGAAGTGCACATGCCCGTTCAGGCTGGAGCCGAACCGGTGGATGTGGACTTGGGGTTTTGCCAATGCGATTGCGCCAATGTGCAGGGCCGCCCTGGCTTGGGTTTAGCGGCTGTTGCGCCAGACGCTGCCGCAGCGCGGCTGGGCTGTAGACGTGTGCATGGGGCAACGCCTTCTGTGTACTGGCTGCAGATAGGTTTACTTGCGCGCCGGCGGTACATCCGTACAGCTGCCGTGCGCCACCTCAGCCGCCATGCCGATGCTCTCGCCCAGCGTGGGGTGTGGGTGAATCGTCTTGCCGATGTCCACTGCATCCGCGCCCATCTCAATCGCCAAAGCGATCTCGCCAATCGTGTCGCCCGCGTGCGTGCCAACCATGCCGCCACCCAGGATTTTGCCGTGACCGTGCGCCTCGGGCGAGTCATCAAACAGCAGTTTGGTGACACCTTCGTCGCGGCCATTGGCGATGGCGCGACCTGATGCCGTCCAGGGGAACAGGCCCTTCTTGACCTTGATGCCTTGCGCCTTCGCCTGGTCTTCGGTGAGGCCGACCCAGGCCACTTCGGGGTCGGTGTAGGCCACGCTGGGAATGACGCGGGCGTTGAAGGCCGCTGCTGCCAGCTCTTTGTTGCCTTGCAGCTCGCCCGCAATCACTTCGGCTGCCACATGCGCTTCGTGCACCGCCTTGTGCGCCAGCATGGGTTGGCCCACGATGTCGCCAATGGCAAAGATGTGAGGCACATTGGTGCGCATCTGGATGTCGACGTTGATGAGGCCACGGTCGGTAACTGCCACGCCGGCTTTCTCGGCGGCGATCTTTTTACGATTAGGAATATGTAAATGCGTTTCATGGATAAAGTTCGCGCCCGCCTGCCCTCGCGGGAAGCCATTGCAGGCAACCGGTGGCTGAGCTGGCTCGCGCCGTGGTTGCACCACACCAAGCTGTGGCACTGGTCCCGCCGGGGCGTCGCCATGGGCGTATCAAAAAGGCTAAGCACCGATCAAGCTCACCGTGGTGCATGTTCGGGAGACGATTGCGCCTGAGGATGATGAGCCGGTGGAGTGGTTTTTGCTGACGACCTGCGATGTATCAACCCCCTGAGCAGGCGCAGCAACCCCTCCTGCTGGGGCAAGCCGTGCGCCTGGTCGCCTCGACTCGGTGGCTACCTCGGGCGGGCCAATGATCCCCCGCCAGGTCATCAATTGATGTGGCAGGGCTACGCCTGCTTGCAAATGATGTGCGCCGGATTCGCGCTCGGCGCAAAAAAATCAGAATGAAAATAGTTATGGATAAAGGTCAGCTCTAGCCGGCGTTTTATATACCCAAAGCACTATTTAAATAATAGCGAGTAGTCACTCAAAAACCCGGGCCTTGCTCATGCTTGTGCGTTAGGTTGATTGCGTTTGCAATACCTCCCCTGCGTTTTTCACTTCTTTTGTCGAATAAAGGACGTCCATGAGCCAAAGCAAATTCCGGCTGGTGACCCGCAGTGACTTTGACGGCCTGGTCTGCGCCGTACTGCTGAAAGAACTGAACCTGATTGACGACATCAAGTTCGTTCACCCCAAGGACATGCAGGACGGCAAGATCGAGA
>CAZBKX010000208.1:0-7897 GCA_964492535.1 uncultured Rhodoferax sp.
CAGGATGGTCGCCCATTTAAGGTATTGGTCTCATCAAAGCAGAAGAACGCCAAGGATGGCGACTACCGTTATTACGTCGTGCGCAAGAGCGCAGCTGAAAAAGGCACGCCATCTGAGCCACCCAATATCCGAGTAGATGAATTGCACCTCAACGTCATTGGGTATCTTCGCTCTCAATTTCAGGCACCGCAGCAATGGATTGCCAACTTGCAGCAAGAATTGAAGTCTGAAACCGGTTTTTCCGAGGGCGTTTCAGTAGCTGCACTGGCAAGTCTTGATAAGTCTTGGGGCCTGTTTTTGCCACCAATCAGAGCGTCGATCCTACGAAGGCTTGTCAGCCGGATCACGATTTTTAGCACCCAACAGATGTCGATCAAGATTGATCCTGAAGGTCTGGCCGGGGTGATTCAGGAATTTGCCAAGTAGGTCAACGTACCGCATCACCCCAAAATCTGTCGGTCTGGCCAGCCCTCTGGGGTGCGTAGACTGTTGCCATCGAATCCGACCAGCGCGCTTACCTGGGTTCACACATTGCCGTCCGTGCTGGCTATTCCGAAGAACGAACGCTTACATGGTGGCACTTGGTTCGCTTTCTCGGCAATGCTGATGTCAGCATTTCATACTTTTTCTTTCTCCATTTGTTCTCTGTTGCTCAGACCCACCAGAACACTTTGCAAACCTCCCTCGCGTAAGTTGTTGATTTTATTGAATGTGGTCTCTTGAATAGTCAAGAGACAAACAGAGAACAGAGAGAGAAAACGCAGGTTTTTACGCCAAAAACGCCCAAAAAGGCGCAATTTCAGGAGCGCAACACTCAAGAGGCAGTTGCCGTAAGTGCTTGAAAACGTTGGGGATTTTGAAAAAGAAACGCCCAACTGAAAAGAGTTGGGCTAAAAATGAATGGTGGTGATAGGTGGATTTGAACCACCGACATCAGCATTATGAATGCTGCGCTCTAACCAACTGAGCTATATCACCACAAGCCCAAAATTATATCGCCTTGTCAGGCCTGTTTTCAGAGATTCGTAAAATTCGCCTTGCGTTTGCTCACAAAGGCATCCATGCCTTCTTTTTGGTCGGCGGTCGCAAACAAGGCGTGGAACAGGCGGCGCTCGAAAACAATGCCGTCGTTCAGCGTGCCTTCAAATGCGCGGTTGACGGACTCCTTGGCGGCCATGGTGGCTATTTGTGAGTAATCACTGATCATCAAGGCCGCACCCAGGGCTTCTTCCATCAGTTTGTCGAGCGGCACCACGCGACTCACCAGCCCGGCACGCTCGGCCTCCGTGGCGTCCATCATGCGCCCAGTCAGCGCCAGGTCCATCGCCTTGGCTTTGCCCACGGCGCGGGGCAGGCGCTGTGTGCCGCCCGCGCCGGGGATGATGCCCAACTTGATTTCCGGCTGACCAAATTTGGCGTTGTCAGCGGCAATGATGAAGTCGCACATCATCGCCAACTCACAGCCACCACCCAGTGCAAAGCCGCTCACAGCGGCAATCACAGGCTTGCGTACCGAGCGAATGTGTTCCCAGTTGCGCGTAATGAAGTCGCCCTTATAGGCCTCGGCAAAGCTCAATGTGGCCATGGCGCCAATATCGGCTCCGGCCGCAAACGCCTTCTCGCTGCCAGTGATGATCATGCAGCCAATGGCAGGGTCGGCGTCAAAGGCCTTCAGGGCCGTGCCCAGCTCGGTCATGAGTTGGTCATTCAGGGCGTTGAGCTGCTTGGGGCGGTTCAGGGTGATGATGCCCACCTTGTCGGCTTCAACGCGGACAGTGATCAGTTCGAAATTCATGCGACGCTCCGGATTTGGTAAAAACTGACTATACCCAAGCGCCGCGCTGCTTCACCCGCATGGTTCGCCGTTCCCGGCTCAAGGGCTGCTGAGCCACGCGCTGACCCGCGCCTTGTCTTTCGCCACCAAATGCCAGGTGGTAATCGCCTTGGGCAGGGTGAGTGCCAGCTTGACCAGCCGCTTGTCGCGCGCCACCAAGGCGCCTATTTTGGTGGCTGTGCCGGCATACAAGGGCAGATCGTCGAGTTTGGACAGGCGCCACTGCGTCGCCGTCCTGCCGGAGCCCACCTCCAGCCCCAGCCATTCGTCCCCCGCGGCAAACCCGGCTTGCTCGGCCGCACCGTCCCGCAGCACCACCTTGATGTGCACGCCAGCGCTTTCGCTGACCCGCAGGCCCAGCCGTTGGGGGAGTTGCGCCGGCTCTTCGAGCACGGCCACACCTTGCGCGGTCAGCAACAGTTTTAACGGCAGCTCGGCCGTGCCATGAACCCAGCGTGTCAATTCTTTGGCATAGGAGCGTCCCGACAACTCGGCCAGCACGTTGGACAAGTCGGCCTCGGTCATCGGCCCGCCCTGGCAGCGCATCCACAAGGCGCGCATCACCGCGTCCAGCGTGGTCTTGCCCTCCGTGCGCAAGGTGAGATCCAGGCACAGGGCCACCAACGAGCCTTTGGTGTAGTAACTCACTGTGGCATTGGGCGTGTTTTCGTCCGGCCGGTAGTACTTGACCCAGGCATCAAAGCTGGCCTGCCCCACGCTTTGCACCGCCCGCCCCGGGGTTTGCAGCACCTGGTTGATGGTTTTGGTGAGCAGCTTCAGGTAGGTGGTGTCGTCAATCAGGTTGGCACGGCGCAGCAGCAGGTCATCGTAGTAACTGGTAAAGCCCTCAAAAAACCAGAGCAGCCGCGTGTAGTTTTCCTGGGTCGTGTCCAGATGGGTGAATTCGGCCGGGCGCAAGCGCTTGACGTTCCAGGTGTGGAAGTATTCGTGGCTGATCAGGCCCAGCAGGGTGGTGTAGCCCTCGCTTTGCCTGGGCTTGGCGTCCGCTGTGTTGGTACCCGGCTCGGCTTGGCGGGGCAAGTCCTTGCGGGTGCAGATCAACGCTGTGGAGTTTCGGTGCTCCAGCCCGCCGTAGCCGTCGTCCACCACATTGAGCATGAACACATACGATTTGATGGGGAGCTTGCGAGCTGCGCGCCCTTTTTTGTGCTCGCCATGCCAGAAGTTGATTTCTGCCTCGCAAATCGCCTGGGTGTCCGCCAGCAGCCGCGCGCCGTCAAAACTGGGAGCGGCGCCTGCCACCACAAAACGGTGCTCGATGCCTCCGGCCAAAAAGGTCGCACTCCAGAAGCGCCCCATTTCCACGGGCGAGTCCACCAGTTCGTCGTAGTTGGCGGCGAGGTAGCTGCCAAAGCCATCCGGGGTGATCTTGTGGGGCGTCAAGCCGGTGGCGATGTGCCAGCCGGCGAGCGCCTTGTCTTTGGGCAGCACCAACGCATGGGGGGCATCTTCCTGGCCTGCTACTTTGAGGAACAAGCTGGTGCCATTGAAGAAACCGCGCTGGGTGTCCAGCCAGGCTGTGCGCACCGAGTGGTCAAAGGCATACACCTCGTAGCGCAGCATCAGCGGCTTGTCCGGGGTACAAGGCACCTGCCAGGTGCATTTGTCCAGCTGAGTGACCTTCACGGACTGGGTTCCCTGATGCGCCTGCAGGTGTTGCAGGTGCTTGGAGAACTCGCGCACCAGGTAGCTGCCGGCAATCCACACCGGCAAACTCAGGCGCTGCAACGCTGCGGGTTGGGCAAGGGTCAGCGTCACCTCAAACAGGTGGGCGTGCAGGTTGTGGGCCCGCACGGTATAGACGACGGGCGCCGCTGCCATCAGTTGCCGGCTTCAGTGAGTTTTTTTTCCACCTGAGCGGCGCCAATGGCTCCCGGCACCCGGGACCCGTCGGCGAACAACAGCGTGGGCGTGCCCGTGATTTTGTATTTGCGGCCAATCTCCACATTGCGGGTGATGGCGGCGGTGTCGCACTTGGCGGCGGCGGGCGCCACATCACGCACCATCCAGTCCATCCAGGCTTTTTGTTTGTCTTTGGCGCACCAGATGCTCTTGGATTTTTCCACCGATTCGGGCCCCAGGATCGGGTACAAAAACATGTGAATCGTCACGTTATCCACCTTTTGCAGGTCGCGCTCAAACCGCTTGCAGTAGCCGCAGTTCGGGTCTTCAAAGACAGCGAGCTTGCGCTTGCCATTGCCCCGCACGATGGTGAAAGCGTCCTTGAAGGGCAGGGTGTCAAAGTTGACGGCCAGCAGCTTTTCAATGCGCTCCTCGGTCAGATTGCGGCGCTGTTTGGTGTCAATCAGGTTGCCCTGGACCAGGTAGTTGGCCTCTGCATCGGTGTAAAAAATCTCTGTGCCGTTGACCCGCACTTCAAACAAGCCGGGAACCGGACTCTTGGTCACTTCATCAATTTTTTCAATTTGTGGCAAGCGCTCGGCCAGGTTCTTTCGGATGGTGGCTTCCTGGGCCGCGACGCCAAAAGCAGTCACCAGGGTCGCCAGCAAAATGGCGGTGTGCGTTAATTTCATCGTTGTCCAATTGTCCAATTGTTCATTTAAATCCCATGGCCTGGCGCGCCACCCACTGCTTGAGGGGGCCGCTGCGCTCAAATCCCTTCATACCCCAGTTGCGCAGGGTTTGCCAACCCGGGCCCTCCCGGCCAAACAACTGCTGCAGCCCGTCCATCGTGGCTCCCGTGGCCAACACATCGGCCTTGCGGGAGCGCTCATAGCGGCGCATCAGCTTTTCAGCGCCGACGCTGCGCCAGTATTCGCGCTCCTGCATGACCCGCGCCAAAGCGGCCACATCCGCCAGTCCCAAATTCAGGCCCTGCCCAGCCAGGGGGTGCACATTGTGTGCTGCGTCACCCGCCAGCGCCCACGCCTTACCGGCCTGCACGCCTGTCCAGCGTTGGGCGCGCGCCAGTTGCAAAGGCCAGGCATTGCGCTCACTACTCAGGGTAAGTGGGCCCAGGCAGTGGCCGCTGGCCGCTTGCAGCTGTTGGCAAAATTCTTCGGGGCTGGCATCCAGCAGCGCTTGTACCCGCGCCCCATCCACAGACCAGACAATGGCGACGGAGTTCCCCAGCGGCCCGTCGATGGGTAAAAAAGCCAGAATTTCGCTCCCTGAAAACCACTGGCGCGCCACTTGGGCGTGGGGCAGTTCGCAGGTGATGCGGGCTGCTACCGCACTCTGGTGGTAGGGCGTGATCTCAAAATCAATGCCCAGCTCGGCGCGCGTGCTGCTGGCCCGGCCTTCGCAGATCACGGTCAGGGCCGCGGAGCGGGGAGCCGTGAATTGCTCGATCTGGGGTTGAAACCGCACTGCCGCTCCCAGCTGCGTTTCCAGGGCGGGCACATCCACGATCCAGGTCAGCCCCGGCACATGGAGTTCGGCGGCTGAGAAATTCACCACGCCTCCATCGTCGCCCTTGACCTGCATGGCCAGCACCTCGGTGGCGTGCTGGGCATCAGGCCAGCAACGCAGCGACTCCAGCAGGGCTCGGGAGCTGGCGTTCAGGGCATAGGCGCGCACGTCGCTGGCGGCGGGAGCATCGGGCGCGGCCGCTGGCCGGGACACGAGGCCGACGCGAAGCCGCTCGCGTGCCAATAGCAAGGCCAGGGTGCGGCCCACAATACCGTCGCCACGAATACATACATCAAGGGGTTGACTCATGTTGCGGATTGTAGGAGTCCGGGTGAGCTACAGAAAAGAGACGCTCCGGTACCCGGTGCGGGTATAAGTCATTGCTTATGCGTCGCTGCTTCAGCGATTTGAATCAACAAGGAATGTGATGAATGTTGTGGAATTCTTTGAGAAGTATTGGCCGTTCATGGCGTTGGTTCTTTGGTTTGGCTACAAGCGGTGGAATTCCAAACGAGTGCTCGCCATGCTGCCGGAACTGAAGAAAAACGGTGCCCTGTTGGTTGACGTCCGGTCGGCAGGGGAATTTGCCAGTGCCAACGCGCCGGGAACCATCAACATTCCCTTGCCGGAGTTGGGCCGCCGGCTCAATGAGATACCCAAGTCGGTCCCGGTGGTGCTGTGTTGCGCCAGCGGAACCCGCAGCGGCATGGGCAAACTGTTGCTCAAGAAGAATGGCTACCAGAATGTGTACAACATAGGCCCCTGGAGCAAGTTGCTGGGTTAACGATGCTGTGATTGAGCGCCCCGGCTGGCAACTGGCGCGCGTCGCCTGGCGTGCAGCTAGTGGGCATGGGTTGGCTGATAAGTACAATCGCGCCCAATTCCTCAAGACAAAAGCGCACCAAAACACAGCCGACGAGCCGTGTTTTGCCGTCTTGTTCTTGAGCTTTTTTTCTCCTTGGCCAGGCGCTTCTCGGGCGTTTTGACGGTGCCCCGATGGGGCCCGATGGCGCAAGTGGGTTGTTGCTAACTAAGGACTTTCATGAAATGTGGCATCGTGGGCTTGCCCAACGTCGGTAAATCGACTCTGTTCAACGCTTTGACCAAGGCGGGCATTGCGGCTGAAAACTATCCGTTTTGCACCATCGAGCCCAATGTGGGCATCGTGGAAGTTCCCGATGCGCGCCTGGATGCGCTCTCAGCCATCGTCAACCCGCAAAAGGTGCAGCGCGCGATTGTGGAATTTGTCGACATTGCTGGCCTGGTGGCGGGTGCGAGCACGGGCGAGGGCCTGGGCAACAAGTTTTTGGCCCACATCAGGGAGACCGACGCCATCATCAATGTGGTGCGCTGCTTTGAAGATGACAACGTGATTCACGTCGCCGGCAAGGTGGACCCGATTTCCGACATCGAGGTGATCCAGACCGAGTTGTGCCTGGCCGACCTGACGGCGGTTGAAAAAGCCCTGCACCGCGTGACCAAAACCGCCCGCTCGGGTGACAAGGAGTCCATCAAGTTGGTGGCCATTCTGGAAAAGTGCCAGGCGGCGCTCAACGAGGCCAAGCCCGTGCGCACGCTGGATTTCTCCAAGGAAGAGCGCCCCTTGCTGACGCAGTTTTTCCTGATCACCGCCAAGCCCGCCATGTTTGTGGCCAACGTGTCTGAAGATGGTTTTGAGAACAACCCGTTTCTGGATCGCCTGAAGGCTTACGCCGATTCACAGAACGCGCCCGTGGTGGCGATTTGCGCCAAGATGGAGGCCGAGATGGCCGACATGGAAGACGAAGACAAGAAGATGTTTTTGGCCGAACTGGGCCAGGACGAGCCCGGCCTGAACCGCCTGATCGTGGCAGCCTACAAGCTGCTGGGCCTGCAAACCTACTTCACGGCCGGTGTCAAGGAAGTGCGCGCCTGGACCATTCATGTGGGCGACACCGGGCCGCAGGCGGCCGGCGTGATTCACACTGACTTTGAGAAGGGCTACATCCGCGCCCAGACCATTGCGTTTGACGATTTCATCACCTTCAAGGGTGAGCAGGGCGCCAAAGATGCCGGCAAGATGCGGGCCGAGGGCAAAGACTATGTCGTCAAGGACGGCGATGTCATGAATTTCCTGTTCAGCTCCTGATTTGAGCTAAATTGGCTCTTGGCCGGCGTCTTGTATGGATGCGTGTATTTAAAAAATATAGCAAATATGACGCGGGGATGGCTGGCATCCGGGTTGCTGGTCAGCCTCACCAGAGGCGGACCAAGCCCAGTAGCACGGACGTCATCGTCAGGTAGCGCAAAAATTTGCCAATGGCCATGTACATGACGCAGGGCCAGAATGGCATCTTCAACCAGCCCGCCACAGCGCACAGCGGGTCACCCACAATCGGCAGCCAGGACAGCAAGCAGGCCTTGGGACCCAGGCGCTGCAGGCAGTCGATGGCCCGCAGGTGGTGGCTCGAATGACTGAACTTGTCCAACACCTTGTGCGAGGCCAGGCCCATGGCCCAGGTCACCATGCCACCCAGGGTGTTGCCCAAAGTAGCCACACCAATCGCCGGCCAAAAAAGTGCCGGATTGAGCTCGACCAGACCAAAGACCACCGGCTCTGAGCCCAGGGGGAGGAGGGTGGCTGAAATGAAAGACACCGTGAAGACGGTGCTCAACCCGAACTTGGGCAGC
>CAZBKX010000209.1:0-2960 GCA_964492535.1 uncultured Rhodoferax sp.
CAGGGCACAGCCCCCGCTCTGGAGATGACACGTTACGTGCGTCAGGCACCACCGTGACCAACATGGATGTGATTGCCCTGATGCAGGCCCTGGCCCAGCGCCAGATTGACTTCATCAAGACGGAACACCTGTGCACCTTCAACGACAAACGTGGGTAGGCTTTGGGGCAGGGCCAATAAAACCACCGGGTCGGCGCACGCAGTACGTCGTACTGCGACCTCGGTCATAATTTTGGGTGCGCTTTCCACGCACCCGAACACCGTCCGAGAAAGAACCCAGTTGCTTGCCCATCGATTGCCGACCACCGTCACCAAAAATTCCCACGACAACCCGGGGTACGGCCAGCAGCGCGTAGCGTTCTTGACCCAGCACGGCAAAGAGGTTGTTATCGCGCCGGTGCTGAGATCAGCACTGGGCTGCGAGGTGGTGCGTATAGATGGGTTCGATACCGACACACTGGGCAGCTTCACCCTGGAGATCCCCCGCGCGGGCACTCAAATGGAGGCGGCGCGCAAAAAGGCCCGCATGGGCATGACACTCTCGGGTCTGCCGCTGGGCCTGGCCAGCGAGGGCAGCTTTGGCCCGGACCCGTTCGCTGGCATGATGCCCTGGAACCTCGAGTTGCTGATCTTCATCGACGATATGCGTGGCATTGAGGTGGTAGGCAGGGCCCAGGGCAGCACTCGCCACGTCCATCTGGTAGCGACCGACTGGGCGCAACTGGAAACCTTTGCCCACCAGGCGGGCTTTCCAGAACATCATCTGGTGCTCCGCCCGGCCGGCGAGGGCGAACTGCGCATCCGAAAGGGCATTACCACCTGGCCTGAACTGAGCGAGGCTTTCACCCAGGCACAGGCGCAATCGGCCCAGGGTCAGGTGATATTGGAAAACGACTTGCGCGCCCACGCCCACCCAACGCGCCAGGGGACCATCAAGCGCGCTGCAGAAGACCTGGCTGCACGCCTGCAGTCGCTCTGCCCCAGTTGCCACACACCGGGTTTCTGGACAGTCGATCGCATCGCGGGCTTGCCCTGTGGCGCCTGCGGTGTCCCCACGCGCGAAACTCGCGCCGAGGTGCTTGCCTGCCTCAAGTGCGATCACCGGGAAACCCGCGCGTGCGGTGGCTCAGCGTTTGCTGAGCCAAGTCGCTGCGGCTTTTGCAACCCTTGATGGCTGCTGGGTTTTAGCCTCGGGGGCGAGGGCTCACCTTGTGAGGCTGATGGCAAATCAGCCGCGGGCCAGACGTGTTGGCTTAACACCCTGCGACTTACACTGACCTCACCGCCACCGACCCTGGAGACGCCTCATGCAAACCGCTGCAACTCCCAATCCAGCTGACTGCCCACTGTGCGGCCAAGCCAAGCAATGCGCCATGGAAACCCAGCGTGTGACCGGCATCCAGCAGCCCCCGTGCTGGTGCACCCAGGCCTCCTTCACTGCGGAACTGCTCGCGCGCATTCCCCCACCCGCGCGCGGCCTGGCCTGCGTTGGTGCGGCCTGCCCCGCTGAGGCTCCCGCATGATGGGCTGGCTGGACCGGTTTCCGCTGGTATGGCTGGTGGTGGTGGCAGGCTGGCTGGCGGTCGCGCCCATCGTGCCGGAACCTCACCTGATCGAGAAGCTGCGCATGCTGAGCCAAGGCACACTCACCCAAGCCCTGGACATCTTTGATCTGGCGCTGCACACCGCTCCCTTGGTGCTGCTGGCGATCCGCCTGTGGCGAATGAAATGCAAAGCAAAGCCGAAGGCGGCAGATCACTTCTCCAGATAAAGCTTGACCGGCGTGTCCTGAATCCGTTGCACGCTGGGCGCCAGCGCCAGCTGGTGCATGACGATACCGTCCATGCTTTCGGTCACTGCACCATCTCACCCAGGGGACGACAGAATGCCGAGTCCGCTTGAGAGGAGAAAGCGCCTGACCCCCGGGTTACATGCAACGAATTACCTGATTTTCTTGCTATTGAAATAGCATGAAATAACCAATAGATACGCCGGCCAGCAGCCAATTTATCTATTTTTTTATCACAAAGATTGCCACAGCTCCATTAAGTCGCCCACAACACCGCAACCGCCTGTGCAACGGCTTGCGGTGGCTGCCGCTGGTGATTAAAAGGTTTCCCACTGGTCATCACCGCCGCCTGCGCCGGCCTTGACTGTCGCCACCGACTTTGGCTGGGGTGTTGGTTTGGCTATCGCGAGGCTGGGTGGCGCAAATGTGGGCTTCGGTTTTGCTGCTGGAATCGCCCGACGCTCACTGCCTCCAACGTGCACACCTCTGGATGGCAACGAACGCGCCGTCACTTTGGCCATGGAATAGTTTGCGTCAAGTTTGAACACGGCCACTGCGCCGACCAGTTCACCCGCTTGCGATTTGAGGCTGCTCGCAGCGGCGGCCATTTGCTCTACCAAGGCGGCATTTTGCTGCGTTGCCTGGTCCATTTGGCTAACCGCCTCACCGACTTGAGACACCCCGGCCGCCTGCTCGTTACTGGCTGCGCTGATCTCCCCCATGATGTCGGTCACCCTGCGGATGGAGTTCACCACCTCGGTCATGGTCTCGCCGGCCTTGTCCACCAAAAGAGTTCCTTGCTCCACGCGCTCCACACTGGCATTGATCAGGCTCTTGATTTCCTTGGCGGCATCAGCCGAGCGTCCGGCAAGCGACCTCACTTCTGAAGCCACCACGGCAAACCCCCGTCCTTGCTCACCGGCCCGGGCAGCCTCAACCGCAGCATTTAAAGCAAGAATATTGGTTTGAAATGCAATACCGTCAATGACGCTGATGATGTCCGATATCTTGCGGCTCGACTCGTTGATAGCCTTCATCGTGTCGACCACTTGGCCGACCACATCACCACCCTGCACCGCAACACTGGAAGCGCTGGATGCGAGTTGATTAGCCTGGCGCGCACTGTCTGCGTTCTGTTTCACCGTCGAGCTCAACTCCTCCATGCTGGCGGC
>CAZBKX010000210.1:0-5714 GCA_964492535.1 uncultured Rhodoferax sp.
GGCTCCTTGGACGGCTTTTACGAGGGCCGCTTGTGCAAAATTTGCTTCACCCATTGGGTGATCCTCCAAAATGCTCTGTAGCCCGCATCAGGCCTCAGTTTTTGGGGATTTTAAGAGGGTCAACTGAGGAAAATAGGATCAACAGCTCTCTGGAGGCGCCAAACATCTCGCATACGTGCCGGTTGCAGTCCACAGTGGCTCGGTTTCGCGACAAAATCAGTCCGACCGGGGCGAGATCGAAGGCGAGGCGGTAGTCAATGTCCATGGCGTCAGATTGCGTGGGTTGCTAAGGGTTTGTACTTTACGAAAAACTACGTAGTTGGCTAGGTAGTATCGTTGTCCCATTGTTTCTTAACCGGAGATCAAATAGTGAACAAAATTTTCCCAAACGCTGCAGCAGCGCTGGAAGGCATCGTGGCCGACGGCCAGTTGATGGCTGTGGGCGGCTTTGGCCTGTGCGGCATTCCCGAGGCGCTGATTGACGCCCTGCGCGACAGCACCGTGAAAGACCTCACGGTTATTTCCAACAACGCCGGCGTGGACGGCTTTGGCTTGGGCAAGCTCCTGGAAACGCGTCAGATCAAAAAAATGATTTCCAGCTACGTGGGCGAAAACAAGGAATTTGAGCGCCAGTACCTGGCGGGCGAGTTGCAGCTGGAGTTCACCCCCCAAGGCACGCTGGCTGAAAAGCTGCGCGCGGGCGGCGCGGGTATTCCCGCGTTCTATGTTCGCACGGGCGTGGGCACGCTGGTGGCCGAAGGCAAGGAGTCGCGCGAGTTTGATGGGCACATCCATATTCTTGAGCACGCCCTGGTGCCTGATATCTCGCTGGTCAAAGCCTGGAAGGCGGACAAAAGCGGCAATTTGATCTTCAGGCGCACCGCACGCAACTTCAACCCGGCCGTGGCGATGGCGGGCAAGATCACCGTGGTGGAGGTCGAGGAAATTGTGGAGACCGGCGCCTTCGATCCTGATGCCGTGCATTTGCCCGGTATCTATGTGCACCGCCTGGTGCTCAATGCCACCCCTGAAAAACGCATCGAAAAGCGCACCATCACCCCGAAAGAAGGAGTCTGATCATGGCTTGGACACACGACCAAATGGCAGCCAAGGCGGCCCAGGAATTGCAGGACGGTTTTTATGTGAATCTGGGCATTGGCTTGCCCACACTGGTGGCCAACTTTGTCAACCCTGATATTGAAGTCTGGCTGCAAAGCGAAAACGGCATGCTCGGCATTGGCCCCTTCCCAACCGAAGAACAAGTGGATGCTGACCTGATCAACGCCGGCAAACAGACCGTGACCACCATTCCCGGCTCCAGCATCTTTGGCAGCCACGACAGCTTTGCCATGATTCGTGGCGGCAAGATCAACCTGAGCATTCTGGGTGCCATGCAGGTGAGCGAAAAAGGCGACCTGGCCAACTGGATGATTCCCGGCAAGATGGTCAAAGGCATGGGCGGGGCGATGGACCTGGTGGGTGGCGTGAAGAGCGTGGTGGTCTTGATGGAGCACGTGGCCAAAAAGAAAGACGGCACCATAGACCTGAAGATTTTGCCCAACTGCACCTTGCCTTTGACCGGCGTGGGCGTGGTGGACCGCATCATCACCGACTTGGCCGTGCTGGACGTGACGCCGCATGGGCTGAAAGTGGTTGAGATGGCGCCGGGCGTCACCCGTGAAGAGCTGCAGGCCAAGACCGGCGTGCCATTGCATTGACGGGGCAGATAGCGCCAGCACCCCCAACAATTTGTGGCGGGTACTTGCTAATGCGCAACTAAGCGGGGCAGGCAAAGGGCATAAGCTGGGCAAGTCATTAACTCAGTTGGAAAAACCATGAAAAAGATTCCTTTGCCTGCTCGCCCATCCCTGGTTGGATTGACTGTGGCAGCCTTGCTCAGTGGCTGTGCCAACATGACTGATGCGCAGCGCAGCGCCGCCATCGGCGGTGGCTTGGGCGCGCTGGCGGGTGCTGCACTGGGCGACAGCAAGGGCGCTGCGGCCGTGGGTGCCGGCGTGGGCGCACTGGGGGGCTACATCTGGTCAACCCAGATGGCCCAAAAGAAAGCCGCCATGGAGCAGGCCACTGCTGGCACAGGCGTAGCGGTCACACAAACCCCTGACAACCAGCTCAAGCTCAATATCCCCAGTGATATCTCGTTTGACACGGGGCAATACGCCATCAAGCCCAACTTGCGGCCGATTCTTGACCAGTTTGCCCAAGGCCTGAGCGGCCAACCCAATACCGAAATCCGCATCATCGGGCACACCGACATCATGGGAGCCGACACCATCAATAACCCCCTGTCGGTCAACCGGGCCGCCAGCGCGCGTGACTACCTGGTGGGCCGCGGCGTTGACTCCCGGCGCATCCAGATCGACGGACGCGGTTCACGCGAGCCGATTGCGGACAACAGCAGCGAGTCAGGCCGCGCCCGAAACCGCCGTATTGAAATCTTCTTGGCGGAGCGCTCTTCAGCGCAACGCTAGAAGCAAGCAGGCATAAAAAATGGGACGCAAGTCCCATTTTGTGCTCACGAGCATTCGGGTTTGGCGTGTTCCGGGATCACTTCAGCACATCCCCAATACACAGGTATTTCAACTCCACGTAGTCTTCCATGCCGTGGCTGGAACCTTCGCGGCCCAGACCGGACTGCTTGACGCCGCCAAAGGGCACATGCTCAGTGGCGAGCACACCCACGTTGATGCCCACCATGCCGTATTCCAGCGCCTCGGCCACGCGGAAAATGCGGCCCATGTCGCGGCTGTAGAAGTAGCTGGCCAAGCCGAACTCGGTGTTGTTGGCCGCATCGATGGCTTCCTGCTCGTGCGTGAAGCGAAACACCGGGGCGAACGGCCCGAAGGTTTCTTCGCGCGCGCACAGCATGTCGGCCGTGGCGTCTGCAATCACGGTGGGCTCAAAGAATTGCCCTGGCAGTTTGCCCCCACCCGCCATGAGTTTGCCGCCTTTGGCCAGCGCGTCCGCCACATGGCGGCTCACCTTGTCGATGGCGGCGTCTTCAATCAGCGGGCCCTGCACCACGCCGGCATCGAAGCCATTGCCCACCTTGAGCGTCTTGACCTTGGCCGAGAACTTGGTCACAAACTCGTCGTACACGCCGTCCTGCACATAAAAGCGGTTGGCGCACACGCAGGTTTGGCCGGCATTGCGGTATTTGCTGAGCATGGCGCCTTCCACGGCCGAGTCGATGTCGGCATCGTCAAACACGATAAAGGGGGCGTTGCCGCCCAATTCCAGCGACATCTTTTTGACCGTGGGGGCGCTTTGCGCCATCAAAATCCGGCCCACCTCGGTAGAGCCGGTGAAGCTGATGTGGCGCACCACGTCGCTGGCGCACAAGACCTTGCCCACGGCAATGGAGTTGTCGTTGTCGGCGGTGATCATGTTGAGCACGCCGGCGGGAATGCCGGCGCGAATGGCCAACTCAGCCGCAGCCAAGGCCGTCAGAGGCGTGAGTTCAGCCGGCTTGATGATGACCGTGCAACCGGCGGCCAGTGCAGGCGCCACCTTGCGGGTGATCATGGCCAGCGGGAAGTTCCAGGGCGTGATGGCGGCGCACACACCGATGGGCTGCTTGAGCACCAGCAGGCGGCGGTTGTTGTCAAAGGTGGGCAGGGTTTCACCGTTGACGCGCTTGGCTTCTTCGGCAAACCCCTCCACAAAGCTGGCACCATAAGCAACTTCGCCTATGGCCTCCGGGAAAGGCTTGCCCTGCTCGGCGGTCATGATGCGGCCCAAATCCTCCTGGTTCGTCATCAGCAAATCAAACCACTTGCGCAGGATGCTGCTGCGCTCCTTGGCAGTTTTGCTGCGCCAGGCGGGCCACGCGGCATTGGCGGCCGCAATGGCGGCTTCTGCCTCAGCGGGGCCGAGGTTGGCTACATCGGTCAGCTTGTGGCCGGTGGCGGGGTCGAACACGTCAAAGCGGCTGCTGCCTGCGACCCATTTCCCGTTGATGAGCGCATCGGTCTTGAGCAGGGTGGGGTCGATCAGGTCGGCAAGGGGAGAAGAGGTCATGGTGGTGCTGGCCAATGGCGTGAAGGTGGATTACAGGGTGCAGAAATGCTGGGTCTGCTGAGCGTAGCCGGTTTTTTGTGTCACCGCGGCAACGAGGGTGACACCCCGGCACCCCTCTTTGCGCTGTGTCAGTTGCTCGGCCACCCGGACCAATGGCATAAAATTGCGGGCTCCAGCGGCGGCGCCACACGGTGCCTGTTTTGGCAGGTGCGCCACACGCGCCCGCCGCTCTACCGCCAGATTCATACAACGATTGCCCCCACGCCATGAACCCAACTGTCAGCCCCATCAGCGTTGCCGATGTTCGCAAGATCTTTCTCGACTTTTTCGAGTCCAAGGGCCACACCGTGGTGCCTTCAAGCGGTCTGGTGCCCGGCAACGACCCCACCCTGATGTTCACCAACTCGGGCATGGTGCAATTTAAAGACGTATTTCTGGGCACCGACAAGCGCTCGTATGTGCGCGCCGCCTCGGTGCAGGCGTGCCTTCGGGCCGGTGGCAAGCACAACGATCTGGAGAACGTGGGCTACACCGCGCGCCACCACACCTTCTTTGAGATGCTGGGCAACTGGAGTTTTGGCGATTATTTCAAGCGCGACTCGCTCAAGTGGGGTTGGGAGTTGCTGACGCAGGTCTACAAATTACCGCCAGAGAAACTGCTGGCCACGGTCTATATTGACGACCAGGAAGCCTACGACATCTGGACCCAGGAGATTGGCCTGCCGCCCGAGCGCGTGATCCGCATTGGTGACAACAAGGGCAAAAAATACGCCTCCGACAACTTCTGGATGATGGCCGACACCGGCCCGTGCGGCCCGTGCTCCGAGATTTTTTATGACCACGGCGACCATATTCCCGGCGGCCCTCCTGGCAGCCCCGGTGAAGATGGTGACCGATTCATCGAGATCTGGAACCACGTGTTCATGCAATTTGACATGCGCCCCGATGGCAGCCTGGTCAAGCTGCCAGCCCCGTGCGTGGACACCGGCATGGGCCTTGAGCGCCTGGCGGCCATCTTGCAGCACGTCCACAGCAACTACGAGATCGACATTTTTGACGCGCTGGTGAAGGCGGCAGGCCGTGAAACCGGCTGTGCGGACCTGGACAACAAGAGCCTGCGCGTGATTGCCGACCACATTCGCGCTACCGCGTTTTTGGTGAGCGACGGCGTGAACCCGTCCAATGAAGGCCGCGGCTATGTGCAACGCCGCATCATCCGCCGCGCGATTCGCCATGGCTACAAACTGGGTCAAAAGACGCCGTTCTTCCACAAACTCGTGCCCGATCTGGTGGCGCTGATGGGCGAGGCCTACCCCAAGCTGGCCTCGCAAGCAGCCCGTATTGCCGAGGTGCTGCGGGTGGAGGAAGAGCGCTTTTTCGAGACGCTGGAAGTGGGCATGCAGATTCTGGACGCTGCCCTTGAAGGCGAGCCGGGCGAGCTGCAGGGCGTGAAGGTGCTGCCGGGCGAGGTGGCCTTTAAGCTGCATGACACCTATGGCTTTCCGCTGGATTTGTCGGCCGATGTGTGCCGCGAGCGCGGCTTGAGCGTGGACGAGGCTGGTTTTCATGCCGCCATGGAAGCCCAAAAAGCCAAAGGCCGGGCCGCAGGCAAATTCAAGATGGACCGCGCGCTGGAGTACAGCGGCGAGGGCAACGATTTTGTGGGCTATGACAGC